>CBFGOI010000074.1:0-23330 GCA_965650335.1 uncultured Pedobacter sp.
AAAGATGTGGTTTTTGCATATCCGTCCCGAAAGGAGATTACAGTATTAAAGGGACTATCTTTCGAAGCAAAAGCGGGTGAAAAAGTGGCTATCGTTGGCCCCAGTGGAGCTGGAAAATCTACAATAGCCGCTTTAATTCTTCGTTTTTATAAAGCACAGCAAGGCGAATTACTTTTTGATGGTATGTCTGCTGATAGTTTCGCGATAACTGATATCAGGAATCAGGTAGCGATCGTTCCACAGGATGTGATTTTATTTGGTGGCACGATAAAAGAAAACATAGCGTACGGTAAAATTGGTGCAAGTGATGAAGAGATCATCGCGGCAGCGGAAAAAGCAAACGCACACAGCTTTATAACAAGCTTACCAGAACAATATAATACAATGGTTGGTGAGCGGGGAATTAAATTATCAGGTGGTCAACGCCAGCGTATCGCGATAGCCAGAGCATTACTAAAAGACCCGGCGATCTTAATTCTTGATGAGGCAACTTCATCGCTCGATTCGGAATCTGAACGTTTGGTTCAGGAGGCGCTTGAGATTTTGATGAAGAACCGAACATCGATCATCATTGCCCACAGGCTTTCTACTATTCGTGAAGCAGATAAAATTGTTGTTCTGGAAAAAGGTGTTGTACTGGAGAGCGGAACACACGAAGAGCTTTTAAAAAACGAGGAAGGTTTGTACAGGTATTTGAGCCAGTTACAGTTTGAAGCGTAATGTTAAGTCAAAATTAAAAAGTCAAAATTAAAAACGGAACGACTTCGTAACATGAATTTTAGCTTAACAAATAACAGAGTTTGCGATTTGCATTGTCTCATCTCTCATATCTAATTTCTCACATCTATTTCTGATGAAACTAACTATTTGGGGTGCTGCACAACAGGTAACTGGAAGCATGCATCTTTTGGAAATAAATAACTATAAAATCCTGATCGATTGTGGTTTGGATTATGAACGGGATACCCGGTTAGAGGAGAATGAGTTTTTTCCGTTTAATCCGGGTGACATTGACGTTGTGCTGTTAACGCATGCGCACATCGACCATTCGGGAAACCTGCCCACACTAATCAGAGCCGGATTTGAAGGACAAGTTGTGTGTACCTCTCCTACTGCGGATTTAGCCGAGCTGTTACTGCTTGATTCTGTTAGTATTTTTGAGAAGAAAAGTAAGACCCATAGAAGAGGAAAAAAGCATTCTTCGGGGCCCAGACCCTTATTTTTTCAAAAACATGTTATGGAGGCGGCGGAGCGATTTGTAACGTTGAGCTTTAATAAGCCATTCAGACTGAGCGGCGATATTGAGGTAGAGTTAATACCAGCAGGTCATTTACTTGGCGCTGCTTCGGTTGTGATCACAGCTACTGAACATGGCGTGCAGCGCAAGATTGGGTTCACCGGCGATATCGGACGAAAAAATTATCCGGTGCTTGTAGATCCGCAGGAATTACCTGCTTTGGATTTTTTAGTGTGTGAATCAACGTACGGCGGCCGATTTCATTCTAAAGACAGTACTATCGAGGATGTGCTGGTTGAGGAGATTGAAAATGCATGTATAAAAACTCCGGGACGTTTAATTATCCCGGCTTTTAGTATCGGGCGCACCCAGGCGCTTGTTTATAGTTTAAATAAAATTTTCACAAAAGGATTGCTTCCGCGGGTTAAGATCTTTGTAGATAGTCCGCTGGCAAATTACGCGACCGAGATTTACCGGAAATACATAAATCACTTAAGTGAGGATGCGCAGGAATTTTATCAGAAGATGGGCGATGGATTTGAGTTTGAAAACCTTTTCTATGTTCAGGATATGAAAGAAAGCCGTGAGCTTTCAAATTACCTGGAGCCTTGCATCATCGTTTCTTCTGCGGGAATGCTTGAGGGTGGCCGAATTCAAGACCATTTATATTATAACATATCCAACTATTACTGTACGATTCTTTTTATCGGGTATAGCGCAAAGGGCACTTTGGGTCATCGTTTATTGAGAGGAGATCCGTATGTACACATTCGCGACCGTGAACTGGCGGTGTATGCAACTATCAAGAAAACAGATCTACTGAGCGGACATGGCGATCATGATGATTTGATCGATCTGGTGAAACATCAGGATAAAATTAAACTGAAGCAGGTATTTTTGGTGCATGGTGAGCTGGAGAGTATGACTGCAATGGCTACCGAACTGAATGCTGAAGGATATAGGGCCGTTATCCCCGAAAAGGGTATTAGCTATGAGCTATAGGCTTGATCGCCTTTAGAGAATAGTCATTCCTGATAGTCGTTTGTTTTTTGATAATGTCAGCACAATTAGATCACATTAAATTTACAGTGAGCTAATTTAGGTCGCCGTAATTTGTATATGCCGAAACGCAATGTTGACCTGGTGGTCATATCTGATGTACATCTTGGAACCTATGGCTGCCATGCCAAGGAATTACTTACTTATCTAAAGAGTATAAATCCAAAAGCAATCGTATTAAACGGTGATATAATAGATATATGGCAGTTTAGCAAATCTTACTGGCCGGAAAGTCACATGAAGGTGGTGAGACGAATAATGAAGTTCGTTACCGAGAACATACCTGTTTACTATCTTACCGGCAACCACGATGAAATGCTTAGAAAATTTGCAGATCTGGAAGTTGGAAGTTTTAAATTAATAAATAAGCTTGTATTAAATCTGGAGGGAGAAAAAGCATGGCTGTTTCATGGCGATGTATTTGATGTGACCATGCAGAATTCAAAGTGGCTGGCAAAACTGGGAGCAGTAGGCTATGACAGCTTGATTCTGATTAATAGTTTCGTTAACTGGTGTCTGTCGTTAATAGGACGTGAAAAAATGAGTTTTTCAAAACGGATAAAGGCTCATTTTAAAGATGCGGTTAGATTTATCAATGATTTCGAAACCATCGCTGCAGAGCTAGCAATAGAAAATGGATACAGCTTTGTGATTTGCGGGCACATCCATCAACCGGAAATCAGGAAAATCGATACGGAAAAAGGATCTGTGCTTTACCTTAATTCGGGAGATTGGGTAGAGAACCTCACTTCTTTGGAGTATCACAATGGCGAATGGACGATTTATAAGTATGAACCGGAACTTGATGCGGAACCAGACTTTACGGATATTATCGATTCTCAAGACCTGAATGATATGCTCAATATTAAAACATTGTTAGAGAGTATAAAAAATGACGGCTGAAGCTAGAATAATGTTGCATGGTTAGCTACAATATGGTCGATAATTTGCTGTGTTTGATCGGGATAGTCTACCGGAACCACCTTGCCACTCTCTAGCCACTCTCCTATCACTTCTGCATTTTTCGGCTTAAGGTTTTTAACGACAGGAACACCCATTGATTTTAAAGCAGCAGCATTCAGATGTTGTTCATATTGATTTTTCATGGGGATCACGAGAAGTTTTTTTCCTAAAAACAAAGCTTCGGCGGGAGTTTCAAAACCAGCGCCACACAATACCCCGCTAGATGAAGCCATGCTCGCCGTAAAGCGCTTATTATCTATGGGATATATGGTTATATTTCGGGATTCGTATTTCTTCTTATTGTGTTTAGAAAAAACCTGCCAACGGATATTTTTATATTCTGATAGTTGCTTAATTAATCGTTTATCATCATAGGAAGGCAGATAAACAGTATAGTGCCCCTCGTCTGATATCGTGTGTTCCCTAACCTGCTGGCGAATCACAGGTGTGAATATATTTTCGCCATCTGCTGAAAAGTGAAAGCCATATTTGCTATTCACTGGAGCATAATGCTCCAGAATGAGCTTACCCATTCTATCTGAACTGTCTGGCGAAGCATAACCTTCGGTCAGTACTGCTGCCTGATGACTTAAGCCGACACAACCCTTAGTTTTAAAGTAGCAAGCCCAGGCGGATACTGGCTCAAAATCATTTATAATCAGGTTATAGCGATCTAAAGGTAAGTCATTTAAATTCTTAAAAAATCGCCTGAGATTTGTTTTTGCGAAGGTTTTCCAAAGATTAACACCCCCGGATTTACCAAAAATAAAGCTTAATCCCCTGTACTGATAGGTTATGGGAAAAGAGAGATTGAGATCTCCCTGGATACCACTTACCAATATGTCTACTTCCCCGTGTTTTTGCAAACAAGGAATAATGTCCATGGCCCGACTTAGGTGACCGTTACCGGTACCCTGAATTGCATAGAGTATTTTCATCAAATTATATTAAGCTTTTTGATAATGGAGATGGAGCTATAATCAGGTACATTATTTGGATGGAACATGCTCATGATGGCTTCGAATCGTGGGATAAATGTTAAACACTGTTCTCAAAGGTGCTTATTTCAGATCAACAGCGTGTTTCTATTATATTATTTTTAGGTAAAGTATTCTGATGTTTTTGACAGTTAGAGGAAAAGCTTTTGGTCAGAAACTCTCTTTTTACAGTGAATTTTGCATATTTCAACCACTCAGCTTTTAGCATTTTTCAAAATTGAAAACTTAACAATAACATAATAGCTGATGTACAACAAGTGAGGAATGGACTTTGTAAACTTGCCGCATAAAATTAACGCTTTTTTTTTATCAGATACGAAGTACTATTTAAGATCAAACTATCCTTATCAATTTCTCACGTATTAAATTTTATGAAAAAATTCACTTTCCAACAACAAGTTTTAGCAGGCTTTGCGATTACATTGGGATTTGTTTTCTCTGTTGGAATTATTTCCTACATCCGTATAACCGAAATGGAAAAGGATAATATTTCTGTTGATCAGACACAGGAAATTATCAAATTTTCGAATGTGGTGCTGATTAATATCAGCCTGGCCGAAAGTAGCAGCAGAGCCTATATAACAACAGGAAACACTAAATACCTTGATCTGTATAACGAATCACTTAGTAAGATCATGCCTTCGATAGACAGGCTTAGGTCGCTTGTTATACATGAGGGAAGGCAATTAAAACGTGTGGATTCGATAAGAATTTACGCTTCACAAAAGCTTTTTGCATTAAGTAAGATTCTTTGGGCCTATAATGGAGGTGGTCTGGAAGAAGCAAAAAACGAAATTAATGCCGACAGTACGATGGTGAAGGTGGAAAACAGTATTGAAAACCTTAAGAAAATTGAAGGAAGATTATTAGCACAGAGGCGATTTGACAGTAAAAAAAACGCCCGGAATACCTTGGTATTTCTTGGGTTTGCCCTGTCAATTATCCTTTTTCTGGTGTATATCCTGTTTCGGTATATCAAGCGGACGTTCGGACATCAGAAATTAATTGAAGAACGAACAAACCGTGCCAACATTAAACTTCAGGATCTGTACGAAACTACACAGTTGCAGGCTGAGGAACTTGAAGCACAGCAAATTGAGCTGGTTCAGATCAATACGGCCTTAATTGCTCAAAAAGAACAGGAACGCCAGGCCAGAGAAGAAGCCGACCAGGCGAATCAAGCTAAAAGTGCGTTTTTGGCAACGATGAGTCACGAAATAAGAACTCCGATGAATGGCGTGCTCGGTATGACAGCCTTATTGTCAGAAACAATCCTTAGCAAAGAGCAGCAAGAGTATTTGGAAGTAATTCATACCAGTGGCGAAAATCTGCTAACGGTTATTAACGATATTCTTGACTTTTCAAAAATTGAGTCAGGAAGCCTTGAACTTGACCCTCATGACTTTGAATTGCGAACTTGTGTGGAGGATATTATGGATCTATTCTCCGTGAAAGCTTCCGAGAAAGGACTCGATTTAATTTATCAGATAGACCCTCAAATACCTGCACAAATTATAGCCGATGGGTTGAGGTTGCGCCAGATCTTAATAAACCTTGTAGCAAACGCAACAAAATTCACTGATGAAGGGGAGATTTTTATAGATGTGAAGCTGGTGGAGATAAATGAAGGTGGGCTGTTAACCATTGGCTTTCAGGTGAAAGATACGGGTATCGGGATAGCTCCTGATAAACTATCCAGATTATTTAAAGCATTTTCGCAAGTCGACTCATCTACTACCCGCAAATACGGAGGCACTGGTTTGGGGCTAGTAATAAGCGAACGACTGGTTGATTTAATGGGTGGCCAGATTTCTGTGGAAAGCACAGAAGGACAAGGCTCTTCTTTTAGCTTTACGGTTAAATGTCTGGCAGGCACGCAATCGTCAAGAATATATGCCAATCGCAATCTTGTAGGCTGTGAAGGGAAGCAAATTCTGATTATTGATGACAATAAAACAAATCTCACTATATTAAAAACTCAGTTAGAAAACTGGGGACTATCTGTACTAACAGCCCTTTCGGGACAAGAGGCATTATTTATCCTCAACTATAACAAAAATTTCGATCTGGTAATCACCGATATGCAAATGCCGGAAATGAGCGGAGTAGATTTAAGCAGACGGATAAAAGAATTGGCGCCAGATATTCCAATCATCTTATTAAGTTCGATTGGGGACGAAACCAAGAAGAAGTATTCTGAACTATTTTCGTCCATTCTGACCAAGCCTGTTAAACAACAGCAATTAATTAAAGTCATTCAATCAGAATTGAAGCAAATAAAGGAGCCCTTAAAATCTGAACAACCTTCGACTAAGGTACTTTCGGAAGATTTTGCAGTCAATCATCCTCTGGAAATATTAATAGCGGAGGACAATCTTATCAATCAAAAATTAATATTAAAGATACTAGGTAAGCTTGGCTATAGTCCCGACCTGGCAAATCACGGCAGAGAAGCGCTTGATCGGTTAGCTGAACGGAACTATGATGTCATCTTAATGGACATGCAAATGCCCGAACTCGACGGACTTGAAACAACGCAAATAATTAGAAAAAGTCATCACAATCAACCCGTTATTATTGCTTTAACAGCCAATGCACTATCGGAAGATAGAGAGAAATGTTTCAATGCTGGAATGGACGATTATTTATCAAAGCCGATAAATTTAGAAGATCTGTTAAAAGCGTTAAAGAAAGCATCTGAACTGGCCAATGTTTGTTAAATGCCTGATCAGGGAAAACCCGGCTAAAACCCTATATAATACAGCTCCCGTAAATTTCGGGAGCTGCGATTGGTTTTAGCATTTACAGTAAGATTAATTATTGCATTCAATAAGCAAAATGTAAACCGTAGCTTTCATCCTCCAGAACTCCCTTCCATAAGTTGATTAGATTTTTATAGCTTGTTCCAACAGGCCGGATTTGCCTGTTAAGATCAAACAGACCTAATGGATTTATATTTCCAGCATTCTTTGTGAGGGCAGAGTCCCAATCTATCTGATCTAGGAGGCTGTACCAAGTAAACCCAACTATAGGAAAGCCGTCTTGTTTAAAACGATAAACATTTGCCCATTCTTTTTTTAACCATCTAACCGAGTTTGGCTCAGAAATATTGGTTTCCGTATGCATTACAGGCAAACGATAACGGTTATAATATTGCTGGGTAATAATATAATAGCCAAAAATTTCGCCCGAAGGAGATGTATTTCCATCCGCATGTACAGTATGTTCATTGGTTACATAATAGTCGTTACCCATAATACAGCGGGCTTTGATGAAATTTTTCTCGAACCATTGATATTCTTTATCAGTTAAGCCATTATCGAGTAAATATTTATAAAGGGGTACGTTTACCGGGTGGCCGTAAGAAAGGTCGAGGGATAAAAACCGCTTTTCATTTAAAAAATCAGCCTGAGTTCTGCATGAAGGATCTTCGGCATGAAAGTATTCGGATGATTCGCTTTGGATAAATGTTGCCTCGGGCTGTATCTCTAATATAGCCTGCATGGCAAGTACATTCGCCTTACACAAATTTTTCAGGGCATTAACAAATGCTTTATCCGAACTTTGGCACTCATTCCACCATCCATATTGGGCAGAAAATGTGGCGGTAATAAAGATTTCGTTAACAGGCGTATAAAACTGAAGCTGAGGAAAGCGACTTGCAAAAGCTTTGGCATACTCGGCAAAGTACTGTGGCCAATCATTGTTCTGAAAATCTCCTATCCAGTCGGGCACTCCGAAATGGCACAAATCAACAATAGGAGTTATACCAAGTTCATTTAATTCAGCAAAAGTGGCATCAGCAAAATCCCAGTTATATTTTCCGGGACCTTCATGAGAGACATAATATGATGGGCCGTATCGCAGGAATTCAATTCCTATTGACTTTACCAACTGAAAATCTTCTTTCCAGCGGTTATAATGATCTGTAGTTTTAAGTTCATCTACCCGAATTCTCTTTCCTTCAATTAAAATAGTGGGATAACTATTTTCGATACCTGTAGAGAACATAAATTTATTTCGCATACTGAAAGTTTAAAGAATATCTAATCGTCCGCCATCTACAACCAGCGTAGTTCCATTGATATAGGCAGCCTCATCTGAAGCAAGAAAACATACTGCCGCAGCAACATCCTCAGGCTTACCAACAACACCTATTATCTTTTCTTTACCGCTTTTTACATTTGGATTAGACCAAAGCATCGGTGTGTCGACTGCTCCGGGTGCAACCGTGTTAAACCTTGAAACATCGGGTTTATATTCAAGGCTAAGTCCTCTTGTAAATGCTTCGATTCCTCCTTTGCTGGCAGCGTAAGGCAAAACATTCGGTGTGGTTTGATGGCCGTGTACCGAACCGATATTAACTACGGCGCCATTTTTCATGTGAGGCAAACTGTATTTGCAAAACAAGAATACTGATCTGAGGTTCACATGCATCAACTGATCCCATTCTTCAATTTCAAGATCAACGATACGTTTAAAGGTCATCATCGCCGCATTATTAACGATCACATCAATTCTGCCGTAGGTTTCAATTACTTTATCTATGCATGATTTTATTTGGTCTGAAAAACCAATATCTGTTTTAATATAAATGGCTGAGCCTCCGCTTTTTTGTATTAAGCCGACAGACTCCGCTCCTTCTTCATCATTCCTTCCTATGACAACAACGGTGGCTCCCTCAGTAGCCAGACGCAAACAGATTGCCCTTCCAATTCCGGAAGTGCCTCCGGTAACGAGGCAAATTTTATTAGTAAATCTCACGGACATGTTTTATAAAGACAAACTACTAGTTACAGTAATTGTTTCTTTGGGAGGGGATACAGATAACGATTTTAGGTTCTTGGGCGGCACAACGCAGTTGTACATAGATACAAAAAGCGCAGACCTTTAAGGAAAACGGAAATTGCAAAAAACATCTGTATCACGATAATACTTCGGGAGGCGGGTCACCTGCCGGCCTTGATTTATCCTCGGGAAGCGGAATAAATTCCAGATTGTCTGCAGGCGGCAAGCTAATCCTTCCCTCCTTCCAATCGGCCTTGGCTTGTTCAATGCGTTCTTTTCTGGAGGATACGAAGTTCCACCAGATATGTCTATCGCCCAAATGCTCGCCTCCCAACAGCATCAGTACCGACGTTTCTTTTGCCACTATCAGAGGGTCAACACCTTTTGTAAACACAAGTAACTGGCCGGCGGGATATGTTGTGCCCGACACCTCAACACTTCCCTTGGCTATATAAACACCGCGTTCCGAATGCTCTCTTGGAAGTCCGAAACGGGCCTCTTTGTCGAGCATGACATGGATATAGAACAAGGGTGAATGTATTTTAACGTTATTGGTTACCCCATAGGCATTACCGGCTATCAAACGCATCCATACACCTGTATCAGTAAACACTGGTAGCTCCGCAGGCTGATAATTGTTAAAAGCAGGGTCTGATTCCTCATCTTTTTCGGGCAATGCGACCCAGGTCTGAAACATCTCAAGACTGCCGCCGGCCAGCACCGAAGGATCCTCAAAGCGCTCCGAATGTGCAATTCCCTTTCCGGCGGTCATCCAGTTCACTTCTCCCGGACGAATTACCTGTTCTACTCCAAGGCTGTCGCGATGGGTAACCTGGCCGCCAAACAAGTAACTGACGGTAGAAAGGCCTATGTGAGGATGAGGCAACACATCCATGGACGAAACTATCGGAATTTGCAGATCGACAGGGCCGGCATGATCCATAAAAATAAAGGGCCCCACCATTCTGCGAAGGCGATACGGAAGGATTCTTTTAACATCCATTCCGGGGGCAATTGATGCTTTTCGGGCTTCTATTACAATATCAAGCATAAGGATAGATCTGTTGCTGAAAGGTAAGAGTATTTTCAGAGATTCTAAATTCAGCGAGCATTTTTACTGATTTTAATGAGCCTTTCCTGCTCATGAAAGCTCCACTCACACCGATAAACTTATCTGTGGTAAAGAGATTGAAATTCTTAGAAACGAAACTTTGCAGCGCTTGTTCTAAACCTGTTATTTAAGTAGAATAGCTGGCAATAAGGCCACAAGAGCTTCAATTAATTTATGCACCTAACAAAAAGAATATGAAAGTATTAATCGTGCTAACATCGCATAGCGAACTAGGTAATACAGGAAAGAAAACAGGGTTTTGGATCGAAGAATTTGCCGCTCCATATTACACTTTAAAGGATGCCGGTGCAGAAATCACCTTGGCTTCGCCCAAAGGCGGACAACCACCCATCGATCCAAAAAGTGCCGAGCCGGCAAGTCAGACGGATGCAACCAGACGGTTCGATGCAGATGAATCGTTAAAGAAACAACTTGCAAACACAAAAAAGCTGAGCGAAGTGCGAGCTGATGATTTTGACGCGGTGTTTTTTCCGGGCGGTCACGGTCCTTTATGGGATTTAAGTAATGATCCAAGCTCTATTCAGCTGATCGAAAAATTTTGGTCTGCTGGCAAACCTGTTACAGCGGTGTGTCATGCCCCAGCGGTTTTGCTAAATGTCAGAGATCAATATGGTGAACCTCTGGTAAAGGGAAAAAATGTGACTGGCTTTACGAACACCGAAGAAGAAGCGGTGCAGTTAACAAGCATTGTTCCCTTTCTTCTGGAAGATGAGCTAAAAAATAAGGGGGCGAAATACTCCAAAAAAGAAGACTGGGCCTCATATGTGGTAAAAGATGGTTTATTAATTACAGGTCAGAACCCGGCTTCATCAGAAGAGGCGGCTAAAGAATTGCTGAGTGTGTTGAAATTTTCGAATGCCGATATTTAAAAACCACTCGTGCATTTATTCAGACTAAGCCGGAATTAGTATATACAAAAAGAGGCCGGGATCATACGATCCGGCCTCTTTCAATTTGGCTATTTTGATTAGTTCTTTGCTGAAATTATATCAATAATAACTGTTCTATTATAAAAGCGCTCTTCAGGTAGATTGTTGTCAAAGGGTGCGCGATTCAAGTCTTCTCCAAAACCAAAAGTCTCAAACGTTACATTACTCTTACCTGCCCGAGATAAGGCAGACTCTATAATTTTTTGAGTTTCTGTTGCTCTGTTGTGAGATAGTTTGTGATTATAATCTTCTTCCCCGATAATATCTGTATGACCGTGCACAATTACGGTTGAACCAGAAGTAATTAAGGGAGAAACTACATCGGTTAAGAATTTATCATACGATGCGATCGAGTTTGATTTATCAAAATCGAACAAAATACTATAACGAAAACCTTTTTCTGTAGTCTCGTCCTGACGAACCAGAGAAACGGTGCTTTCTTTTCTTACAGGAAGTCCGTTTTTTGACTCACCCAGCATCACTACTTTATAGCTGCCAGATTTATTGTCGCCTAAGATTGAGGCTCCGGTCATACTTTCCTGATCACGTGTAAACGGTCCGTAATGCTTAACCATTCCTCTTTCATCTGTTAAATCTAATGTCCATGACTTAAGCACTGCATTTGCACCGTCAACATTGAAAATTACATGGCTATCCAAAGGATCTACCTGAGTTGCAAGAATTTGTACAGGTTTCATCATTCCGCCGCCAACTTCCATTAACAGTTCTGGTGATGCACTTGTAATATCTACCCTGCGATCGCCTTCACGAAGGAGAACCAGTTCTTTTGTGCCACCAGGCTGTTCTGACGGGATAAATGGTTTTGTGCGCCCATCGGTAGAGATTCTTGCGGCGTTAATCCCGAATATCGAAACCATATATTGTTTAATAGCTTCTGCAAACAACTTACCCTCTTTCGGACCGTTAGCTGACGCTCCGCTTAGCGAAATCGACGCACCCGGATTAGCCCTCATTCTATCCCCTAAAATGTTCAGGATATTATGATATACGTTTAACTGCCTTGCCGAACGTCCTGTCGTGTTTGAGGATTGCTCATTTTGAAGAGACAGCTCCTTAAAGGCGGATGCCTGGTTGTTTGTAAGTAATACGTATCTCGCCGGAATGGCTGCTGAGCCCTCATCAAAGAATACAGAATTACGAAGAGGCAGAGTTTCGCTTACCAGGCGTTTTGTCGGAACGGTTTTCGGAGCACGAACACTGAACATAATCTCACGTGCCGGAACCGCAACAACTGGTGCTTCTTTTATTTTTCCGGCTCTGCCGAACTTTAAGGCTACACCGGCTCTAACTGTGGACACAGACCAGCTTTCTATGTTACGAGCATCCTGACCGAAATACGGATGATAAGAAATGAAGGGTGATAGAGACGCCTTTGTTTTACTGTTCACGGAAGAAATAGGCAGATCATAGCCCATTCCGATCTGACCCGAAAATATGGTCGAATTTATCTCACTAAAATCCTCATTCGTGTCCGACTGGTTTAGTTGAGTATATTCAAACTCCTTCTGCATTCCAAATGCCACACGCGGACCGGCAAAAAAGAAAAGATTTGTTTTAGGCACACCTAAGCGTAAGCTGGGTTCAACCGTAATGTAATCCAGGTTAGTTTTTAAGGTAGCCGGACAGTTGCATGGAGCCATTACGCTATCAAATTTCCCGCCCCGGCCATCGTATCCGACATTTAGCATGAAGCCCAGCATGCCAGCAGGACGGTATTCCATTAAAAGCGAGCCATAAGGACGTACGCCATTACCTTTATGGAAGGCCGTTGGAACAATTAACGAATTGTTTAAACGCTGTGTTGTGCCGCTGTAGAAATTCATGTTGGCTGCACCTGACAAGCCGAACCACCATCTTGGCGGTGTTGTTTGAGCCGTAGCAATACTTTGGCTGAGGATTATCATCAGCGAACAGATGATAAGGGATACTTTACTTTTATTTATGGGTAACATATTAATATCTTTTAAATTATTTTTTGATTAATAGCTTTAATAAGTACCCGCCCTTTAAACGGGTACATATTTTTAAGGTTGAATAATGGTGGTTCCAATCAGTGTAACCGCTGTTTGCGCTAATAACCTGCCGGTTATTATAGTGCCATTATTTGCCGAGATCAAGGTTTTACTCAGGACGATTCCACTAAAGTTAGTGTTGGTTCCGAGAGTTGCCTGACCTGCAACTACCCACATAATGTTTTTGGCTTGGGCACCGCCTTGAAGAACGATTTTGGCACCATTGCTCACCGTAAGATTTTGTGCTATCTGGAACACCCAGGTATCATTTACTCCACCTGTAAGTGTAAGTGTTGTATTCGGGTCGATAAGTACACCTGTACTCCATTTATATAAACCGGGGGCAAGATTCAATCCCGAAACATTTCCGGCACCTCTCTCCAGAACCGGCGCGGGTGTTACCAGGCCATTTGCAGTTGTATATGCAGTTTCCATGTTAGATACTGCGGTAGTCATATTTGACGGTGTTGGTGCCGCGTAATCTGAGGCGTATATTCTGCCAGTTACAATAGGTGAACGGGAAAACTGTCCGCTGGCATCCATTATTAAGCCAAAGCCTGTAATTGAAGTAGCTGCGGCAGGACTCACGCCGATGTCACCGTTTACTAAGGTGATGCCTGTAGTTGAAATACCAGCCTTTGTTAGAATTGAGAACGTACCTGATCCACCTAAACCGGGAAGGTTCGGGCCAATTCCGGCACCGGCAATCGGACCGCCGAGCTCAAAGATTGCTGTGATGTTTTTATTCGCGTTTACCGTCAATGTTAATGGATTGGTTGATCCTGTAGCATCACCACTCCAGCCTGTAAATGAATAACCGCTATTCGGTATTGCTCTGATTGTTGCAGAAGTGCCCGATGCATATACACCTGATCCTGTTGTTGTTCCTCCTGCCACAGGGCTAGCTGCAACAATAACTGTAAAAGTTTGAACCTGACTAAAATTTGCAACTAAGTCTACATTCCCCGCCATATTAAACTGATAGCTTGGATCGGAAGAAAGGGGTACAGTTGGTGCGCCAACCTTTGTCCAGTTAATAAATGTATAACCGGCGCTCGGTGTTGCTGTTACTGTTACTGATGATCCTTGGGCAAAGTCTCCGCCACCGGTAGATGTACCACCTGCAACAGGGTTGGATAATAGAGTAATCCTCGGTACGGTTGTAAAGCTCCATACATAATCAGCAGCCATCGCCGAACGCAAGGTGTCTTTTGCTCCGGTTGTTACTGTACCAGTATAAGTAGTGAAAGGGGCCAGCGGCTGTTGGGGAGTGAATGTAAAATCTTTCCCATTGGCAGCAGGTCCTACGGTTCCAGGAATTGATGTAGTACCTTGTTTTAAAGTAACCGTTGTGGTATTAACAGTCGAACCTTTCATGTCGGTATTGAAAGTTAAACCTATAACTTTATTAACAGCTACATCAACTGCTCCGTTTACTGGATCGGAGATGACCACCGGACAAACGCCCGAAATCTCACCTTCAAAATCATCCTTTTTACATCCGGTAATGGAGACTGCAAGTATTATTACAAACAATACCAGCGCAGCGTATATTCTTGAATAGTCCCGGCTCTGAGGTGCAGCAGTACTATTCCTTGTTAAGGAAATGTTTGTGTCCATAATTAATTTTTTAATGATTTCAATTTTCTCGAGAGGAGAATTCAGATTGCACCAGGCTTGTTATTTATAACCCGGTGTTAAAGATTATTAGATTTATACATCTGCCTGTTTGGCTATTCACTGAGCTGATAGCGAATGATGCTCTCTGGCTCGTTGAAATAATTGGTTGTTAGTTTTGGGATGCAGAATAAATTACTCTGGCTTTTTAACTGTGTTAGGGTATTATGTATTCTGAGTTTTTCCAACTCAGGCTTTAATGCAATCATGCAATAAAGACTTATGAGATTTTCTATGCGAGCAGACTTGCAAAGCAAGTGCCGAGAATGAATTTTTTAAATATGCCTTTAGATTAATAGGCTCCAGACATGAATCTACCGTACTTTGCTTAACGAAATAATTTTTATCATAAATATAAAAACATGCGAAGTTGTTAAAATGTGAATGCTTTTAACTAAAAGTGTAGTGTATTTAGCGCATAACCGGGGCGGGAAAGAAGATTACTCTGTTATCTCCAGCCGCCGCCCAAGGCTCTGTATAATTCAACAGTCGCTTGCAGCCGCTGCAACCTATCGTTCACACTATTCAACTGAGCAGACAGTAAACTTTGTTGGGCATTTAATACCTCCGTATAATTGGCGAAGCCAGACTTTAACAAATCCTTACTGTAATCAACAGATTTAACTAAAGATGCAATCTGATTTTGCCGCAAAGAAGTTTTATCTGTAGCGGTTTGATAGGCTGACAGCGCATTTGATACTTCCTGACCTGCAACAAGTAATCTATTTTCAAAGCCTAACAAGGCCTGCTGCTGGGCAGCTTTGGCCACTTCAAGGCGGGTTTTATTTATCCGCTGATTAAATATGGGTTGAGTAAGTCCGCCAGCAAGATTTCCAAAAACAGAACCTGCGCTAAAGAAGTCTTTAAGCGTTATGTTAGAAAGCCCCCCTGAAGCGGTAATAGTTAAAGCCGGATAGAAATAACTTTTGGCCATATTGGTGAGTTCAAAATAATATCTGAAGTTATATTCCGCTTGCTGCACATCCGGCCGGTTACTTAGTAATTGGGCTGGAATGCCTACCGACAATGGCACAAGCTCACTCTGCAGGTCTATTGAGGTCCGTGTAATCGGTCCAGGGTTTCGTCCCAGCAAAATACTTAATGCATTTTCCGTTTCCCGTATGCTCTGTTTAAGATCCGGAATGGTAACCTCAGCAGCATAGCGGGCCGCCTCACTCTGTACCACCGCGGCACCAGTAACTACAGCTCCTTGTTTCAGGGCCTTCATAGTTTCAACTATTGAGATCCAGTTTTTTACCGACTGCCGGGTAATTGCAAGTTGCTGATCAAGTGCAAGCAAACGATAATAATACGTTGAAATATTAGCTACAAGGCCGGTCTGGACCGTTCTTGCATAGACTTTGCTTTCCAGTAGTGAAGCAAGATTTGCCCGTTTCGAACTCCCTAATTTTCCCCAAACATCTGCTTCCCAGCTGCTTATTAATCCCATTTGGAATGTTCGGGTATTGTTAATCAGTCTTCCACCCTGCGCATCAGAAAGCTCAGAAACGCTCGCACTGGCATTTCCATTTAAGGACGGCAACAGAACTGCGCGGCTTTGCTTGTAATAAGCCTCCGATTGCAAAATACGATTTACCGCTATCTTTAAATCCAGGTTCTTACCGATCCCTTCCTGGAGTAATTGTTGAAGTTCTGTGTCCTTAAAAAAGCCCTTTACCGGAATATTCGCGATGCTGTTCGTATCTGCAGATTCCGCATCCCGGAATAATCCTTCTGTTGTAAAACCTGGCGTTTTATACCTCTGACCTATCTTACAGGAAGTCAGACCTACTGCAAACAAAACAACAAACAGGCAGTACTTTATATATATCTTATTCATGTGTATTCTATTGATAATTATTTTGTAGAAACAGTAGTATCCAGCTCTTCATCTTCCTGATTAAAAGGATGTGGCGGACCGCTGATCTTTTCCTGTAATGTTTGGAAAATGATAAACAAGACCGGAATTACAAAGACGCCGAATACGGTTCCAATAAGCATCCCTCCTACCGCACCTGTTCCAATAGACCGGTTTCCATAAGCACCAGCACCTGATGAAAGCATCAATGGAACCAAACCGAGGATAAAGGCAAATGATGTCATCAAAATAGGTCTTAAACGAGCCTGCGCTCCCTGGATTGCGGCATCAACAATTGGCATTCCCTGCCTTCTGCGGTCGATCGCAAACTCTACAATCAAGATTGCATTTTTTGCCAGTAAGCCCACCAGCATAATCAGCGTTATCTGCAGATAGATGTTATTGGTGATTCCAAAAATGTAGGCAAAAATAAAGGCTCCGGCTAAACCGATAGGCAACGACAGCAATACCGCAAATGGTAATATATAGCTTTCGTATTGCGCACTTAACAGGAAAAAAACGAATATAATTACCAGCAAAAAGATAAACACTGTTTGTCCACCGGCAGAAAGCTCCTCTCGTGTTATCCCCGAAAACTCAAATCCATATCCGGCAGGCAAGGTTTGCGCTGCCACTTCCTGAACCGCCTTTATAGCATCACCCGAACTGTAGCCTGGTTTTGGAGCTCCGGTAATTGCGATAGAGGTAAACAAATTGAATCTTGAAATGGATTGAGGACCATACACTCTCGTCATGGAAATAAATTCACTTATTGCCGCCATCATACCCTTCGGGGTCCGGACGTAAATAGCATTCAATCCTTCTGGATTTGCTCTAAACTGCGGTTCCGCCTGATACATCACTCTGTATTGTTTACCAAACTGATTGAAATTAGAAGCGTAAACACCACCGTAATAGCCCTGCATAGTATTTAACACATCGTTCACCGTTAGACCGGTTTCTTTTACATGCGCCACATTCACATCAATCTGATACTGTGGAATGTTCGGATTAAAAGCTGTGGAAGCGTACTGAATTTCGGGGCGCTGGTTAAGTGCCGCTAAAAAGTCGCTGTTTATTTTAAAGAAGCTTGCAATATCGCTTCCGCTCTTGTCCTGCAACTGAAACTCAAATCCACCGGAAGTTCCGAACCCCTGAATGGTAGGAGGTGCAAAAAATATAACTTTCGCATCGCGGATAGAGCTGGTTTTTGCAAACATTTGTCCGATTACGGATTGAACATCCTGCCCCTTGCCAGCGCGTTGTGCCCATGGCTTTAATCGCATAATTACCATTCCGTAATTACTTCCGTTACCACTTATTAGTCCCCTTCCAGTTATACGCAAAACATGTTCTACCTCCGGAATGGTATTGGCCATCTTTGCAATCTGCAGGGTAATTTCTGCCGTACGTTCCTGGGAAGCTCCCGGTGGCAGACTGATATCGGACATAACCGTTCCCAGATCCTCATTCGGAACAAAAGCCGTCGGAGTTGTTTTCATCAGGAAATAAAACACTCCGGCGAATAGAAATATCCCCATAAGGGCAATCCATTTCTTTTTGATAAGAAAAGATACCGATCTCCTGTACCGTTCGGTAGTAACATCGAACGCAGTATTAAATCCTGCATAAAAGCGTTGCATAAATCCTTTGTGCCGCTCCTCTTCGTGTGGCTTCAAAAATAAGGCACATAAAGCCGGACTAAGAGTTAAGGCATTTACCGCCGAAATAATGATAGCAATTGCCAGGGTTAAACCAAACTGTTTATAAAACACCCCCGCCGAACCTGTGATAAAACTTACGGGAATAAAAACTGCTGCCATTACCAGGGTGATGGAAATAATTGCTCCAGATATTTCACTCATGGCATCAACAGTCGCTTTGCGGGCAGATTTGTATCCGTGATCGAGCTTAGAATGCACCGCCTCGACGACGACAATGGCATCGTCTACCACTATACCAATCGCCAGCACCATTGCAAATAAGGTTAACAGGTTGATGGTGAAGCCAAACAGGTCGAGAAAAAAGAAGGTTCCGATAATCGCAACCGGCACCGCGATGGCGGGAATTAATGTGGAGCGAAAATCCTGAAGGAAAATGAACACCACAATAAACACTAAAATAAAGGCCTCGATAAGCGTATGCAATACTTTTTCAATAGAGGCATCCAGAAAATCGTTTACGTTGATAAGATTCACATAATGAACACCTTTGGGAAAGTTCTTTGAAGACGCTTCCAAAACTTTCAAACTTCCTTCAATTACATCCTTTGCGTTCGAACCAGCCGTTTGGGCGATGGCAACCGCGGTAGATTGCTTTCCGTTGGTTTTAGTTGTGCTCGAGTAACTCATTGCACCTAACTCAACCCGGGCAATATCTTTCAATCTTAAAATCTGCCCCTGTCCGTTCGAACGGATAATCATTTCTCCAAACTCTTCGGCACTTTTTAAACGGCCGCGGTATTTTATAACATATTGAAAAGACTGCTCGCCCTGCTCACCGAACTGGCCGGGTGCTGCTTCTAAATTCTGTTCTGCTAAGGCGGAGCTTATGTCCGAGGGTACCAAACCATAAGAAGCCATTACATCCGGTTTTAACCAGATCCGCATGGCATATTCCATTTGGCCAAATACTGTGGCATCACCCACTCCGGGAATCCGTTTAATTTGAGGGATCAGGTTTATGCTCGCATAATTTTGAAGAAAGGTTTGATCGTATGCGGGATCATCGCTGTAAAGAGCAAAAATAACCAGGTTGCTGCTTTGCCGCTTGGTCACGGTAACTCCCGCCCGGGTAACTTCCTGAGGCAACATATTGGTAGCACGTGCCACCCTGTTTTGTACGTTTACCGCTGCTAAATCGGGGTTGGTGCCTAATTTAAAATTTACAGTAATGCTGGCAGTTCCGTCATTACCGGCAGAAGAAGTCATGTAGGTCATGTCTTCAACCCCGTTAATCTGTTCTTCGAGAGGAACCACCACACTGTTCAATACCACATCGGCATTAGCGCCCTGGTATGAAGCTGTAACCTGTATAGTTGGTGGTGCGATATCAGGATACTGCGATATTGGCAGGGAGACAAGGGCCAAAACCCCAAGAATTACGATAATAATAGATATTACAGTAGAAAGAACTGGTCGTTCTATGAATTGTTTAAACATACGAATAAGGGAAAAGAAGCCTTAAATTGAACGTGACGATAATAGACGGATTTAGAGTTTTTCTGTAGTGTAAACACTGTCGGCATTTACGGTTACAGGTTTTATTTTTGCACCCTCACGCAAAGCTGCGACCCCTTCAATCACGATCTGGTCGCCTGCCTTTATTCCCTCCTGTACAACGAATGCCTGGCCGGCAGCTGAAGGATTCACCCTGACAGCAACAGACTTCACCTTAGCACTATCACCCACTACATACACAAAACGTCGTCCCTGTATTTCGTAAGTAGCGCTTTGCGGCACCATCAATGCATCGCTGATGGTCACCGGAATTCTTACCCGGCCCGTGCCTCCGCTCCTAAGTATTCCTGCACTATTCGAAAACGAGGCTTTTATACTTGTAGAACCTGTTGCTGTGTTGATTAGTCCGCTTGCCGTTTCAATTTTTCCTGTTTGAGGATAAACAGTACCATCCGAAAGGATAAGCTGAACCGGCGGAAGGCTGGCAAATTTAGCCTGCAAGGTTGCACCCCCTGTAGTGCGGCTAAACTCTAGCAACTGCTTTTCGTTCATAGAAAAATACGCATATACTTTACTCACATTTGCAACAGTAGTTAAAGGTTCGGTGATATTACTGCTCACCAAAGCGCCAATTTTATAGGGGATACGGCCTATAACACCATTGGCCGGACTTTTAACATAGGTATACGATAAATTTGTTTTCGCATTGCTTAATGCGGCTTTTGCCTGTGCCAGCGACGCCTGCATAGACTGCAGGCTATATTGTGCACTTTCCAGTTCGTACTTGCTGATAATATCTTTGTCTACCAAGGGCTTTACTTTGTTTACCTGCATGCGGGCGGCGTTTACATTGGCCTGAGCGATGCCAACAGTTGCAGCAGCAGAGCGTACCTGTTGCTCAAACAAATCGCCGTTTATTTGAAAAAGTACCTGTCCTTTTGATACCAGTGCTCCTTCGCTTACATAGATCCTTTCTATATTTCCATCCACACGTGGTCTGATCTCTACCGTTTGCTCGCCTTCAATCGTAGCTGGAAAATCGCTTGTTAACACGGCCTCACGTGGCTCGATAGTGAGTGTTTTATAATCTTTAATTGCATTCGGATCGGCTGCGGCTGCCGCATTTTTGCCTGTGCTGGTACCGCAGGATACAAGTATTGCACTGCTTGAAAAAATTGCCAGGAAAAGGGTAATTACAGACTTGTTCATCTAGGTGTATTCTAATTGTTATTGTATTATCTTGCGTTGTGTTGAATTTTATCGAGAGCCCTCAGCATTGCTTCGTAATCGGTGTCACTAATCCCTTCTTTCAAACTGGTGGTTATTTCTTTTTCAATCTTTATAATCTGTGCAAAAAGATCTTCGCAACCTTCGGCAATTATTAAAGTGTTCTTTCTCCTATCCCCGGACGCTGCCTGACGTTTTACCAGGCCCTTTTTCTCCAGAATGTCTATGGTTCTTAAAATGGCCGATTTATCTTTACAGGTAAGACAGGCCATATCTTGCTGGGTAACATCGCCGGATTGATCCTTTAAAGTGCTTAAAAAAATGAACTGCTCTATGGTAATCGGGATATTATTTTTAACAAAAGCCTCGTTCAGCTTTTTAAGAATAAGCCGCCGGGTTGTCCCGATGATATAGCCAATAGAGAATTCCAAATCGTTGCCCATTCAATAGTTGATTAGTCAACAAACCTAAAACATTTTCTGCGTTTACCGAATGCTTAATGGAATTGTGACATTAAGCCAATAAAACGAGCGGTGAATTTCAGGCGGATACAGGCTGCGGGCTGCTGATACGAAGCTCCTGAAATTATAAGCTTTGGTTATCAAATGATCATTCGGAGCCAGCGTAAACATTGTAATGTAACCCTTATGATACAAGTCCGTAATAGAGCATCCTACAAAGCAGATGAATGGAAACTTAAAAGAGTTTGCAGCATCATTGTTAAGAGCAATGTACAAAGAGAGCATTGGTCAAAAGAGCTTAGAAAGCAAAATATTTCCTGAAAAACAATTCCACACCAGGGGGCCGCATCGTCCCCTGGTTTTTTTTTGCCTTTTAAGCTGGGAAGAACATTGACTGCGTTTATAAAAAGGCCACCAAATCACGCTGCCGCTTTTTCGAATTCTGCTCCTTGTGAGTGGGGCCTGCCGCGCGGTAATTTTTAGGCGGCGCAAAGGCTTATAGTTTGATACACTAAGCTCGCAGAAAAGTATTTGATCTTTGAGAAAATTCTGCTGTGCTTTTTATTTACATTAGTACTTATGCGACCATGAAGGGCTTTTAACCGGAAATAATATAAACCGTTAAACCCTAGGGACGTTCAATGAGAGTAAAATACTTTATATTAAAATCAATAAAGTGCATGGTATGGTTTCAAGTATTCAAAAAGAAAAAGCCGACTTGTTCTTGAAATATCATCAGGATAAAGAAATTCTGGTTCTGTTAAACTCGTGGGACACCGGAAGTTCTAAATTAATAGAGGCATGTGGCTATAAAGCAATCGCAACAACAAGTATGGGAATAGCTGCCTCTTTGGGATATCCTGACTGCGAGGTGATACAGTTATCTGAAATGATTGAAACTATTAAAGGAATCGTAAATGCAGTACATGTTCCTGTAACTGTGGATATAGAAGCCGGATATGGAAATAATTTAAATGAAATAATTGATTCGGTTAGAAAGATAATCGCAACAGGAATTATCGGAATAAACATCGAAGACAGTATTAATTTAAATCCAGTATTAATCGACGAGATGGAATTTTGTGAAAGAATATCAGCTATTCGAGCATTGTCGGATTCACTAGGTTTTCATTTAGTCATTAATGCCAGAACTGATTCATTTTATACGTCATTAGGTTCGCCGCGAGAAAAATTATCAGAATCAATAAAGCGTGGCAATAAATACCGCGAAGCTGGTGCAGATTGCATATTTGTACAGCCTGTGTGGGAAAAAGAGATGATTTCGACATTGGTTAAGGAAATTAATGCCCCGGTCAATATTCTTTCAAATCCTGCAATTGGGGGAGGATTACCTCCATCGGTGCGTGAACTGCAGGATTTAGGCGTCAGCCGTTTAAGCCTCGGTTCAAGTTTGATGAAAGCTACTTTAGCTTTAATTAAAAAAGTTGCCGACGAACTTTCTGAAAAAGGGACTTACGATCTGTTAATGGATACATTAACGCCGCTTCCCGAGACTGCAATGGCCTATAAAATGGCAACAGGAAATGAAGGACAGGCACTAATCGAGTAGCAGGCTTCCCATTAAGTGATACGGTTCGCCTCTCACACCCGGCAAATGTTCTCCTACGCCGCTGAAAAATAAAACTGCAGATGAGCTTGTTCTCGAAATTTTCTACATTTAAAATGTTTTGCTCTGGCGGCATACTTAAAATTTAAAAGATGCAAAGTTCTCAACTTAAAAGGATGCTACTGTTAAACTTAGTAAACTGAAGCTTGTGTTCAAAATATT
>CBFGOI010000075.1:0-23306 GCA_965650335.1 uncultured Pedobacter sp.
TGGGAGTACCTTTAATCGGACGGGCGTGTTTTACAATGTATTTAATAATAAAGCAGCACTTATTACGTATCCTGAAAGGAAAAGCCGGGGGTTAATAATATTGAAACTCTTCAGGCTTGGGAGTACCTGACGGGCGTGATTTACAATGTATTTGAATAATAAAGCTAGCACTTAGTATGTATCCTGAAGGGATACAATACCAATAACCCTGCATTTCATGCAGGGGAGGACAACGCAAATGGCTATCAACCCTGAAAGGGTTGAATTAACTATAGAACCTAATCTAAATACTTCTCATCGAAAGCAACTCCATGCTCATTCAGCAACGCGATAAATTCTTCTTTGTATGAAGATTTTTTATGATGTTCCTCCTGATTTTTAACATAATTAATCAGTCGATCTTTCTCTTTTATCGAATAAGTGAAAGCGCCATATCCTTCCTGCCAGCTAACAAAATCAGGGAAAAGAGATTGTTCTTTAATAAACAAACTACTGGCAATCTTAATATCTTTTATTAAACCCGCTAAGGCGACAGAAGGATGCAGATGCGTAACAATATGCAAATGATCTTCTACTCCATTTATACGATACAAATGACATCTCTTGTTTTGCAAAATGCCCCAAATGTATCTGTACAATTGATCTCGATTGGGTTTCAGCATGCATGGATTTCGATGCTTGGTGCTGAACACGATTTGATAGAGGATTTGAGTGTAGCTGCTCATAGTGTAATCTCCCGGATTGCATCCGGGGTCAATAGTATTTAAGCCCTCCGGGCATAGGGGTAATTAATAGTCTCCGGGCAATACTGGCTCATTTTTACTGGTAGACAGAATCATCATCGTTTGAAAGGTTTTTATCACGCTGATCCGGCTAATTTTCTCCATAATGAGCTTCTCGTATGCCTTGATATCTTTCACATAGATTTTCAAAATAAAATCGCAGCCACTGGTTACATGATGGCACTCGGCCACTTCTCTAATTTCTTTTATCTCATCCACAAAGGTCTGAATGGCATTATCTCCATGAAAATCTAACTGAATCTGAATGAAGGTTTTTATCCCCAATCCTAAAAGTTCCTCATCTACAATGGCATGATAGCTCTTTATAAATCCCGCGCTTTCCAATTTTCTTACCCGTTCAAGGGTTGGTGCTGGAGAAAGACCTATTTGATGAGAAAGTTGGAGGTTCGTGATTCTGCCATTCTGTTGAAGAATTTCAAGAATTTGAAGGTCTGTTTTGTCGGGTTCGAAAGCCATAAATTATTTAATGCTTGACAAATTAAAACAAAATCTGAATAAATTTATTTTTAGACTAATCTAATTTAATTATTAGATTTACAAAACAAAATATTTATGGCGGAAAGAAAATACAGTGAATCCTTAGAAGAAGTACATTCTTCAGTTAAAACTTCAGGGAAAACAGGTTGGAGAAAGCTTATGGCTTTTATCGGTCCGGCTTACCTTGTAAGTGTTGGCTATATGGATCCTGGAAATTGGGCCACTGATATTGCCGGCGGAAGTCAGTTTGGGTATAAACTGCTCTGGATATTATTGATGTCGAACATCATCGCCTTGCTTTTGCAATCATTGAGTGCCCGCTTAGGTATTGTAAAGGGGCTGGATTTAGCTCAGGCATCACGAAATGCATTTCCTACCTGGGCAAATTACCCTTTGTATGTGCTGGCGCAAATAGCAATTATCGCCTGCGACCTGGCGGAAATTATTGGAATGGCAATCGGACTAAACCTTTTGTTTAACATGCCACTGATCTGGGGAATATCGATTACTGTTTTAGATACATTCTTATTACTCTTTCTCTTAAACAAAGGCATGCGAATGATGGAAGTTTTCATCGTTTCAATGGTCTTTATAGTAGGCATTTCATTTTTAACAGAAATGTTGATCATACAACCGGTGTTCGGTGAGGTTGTTCGAGGTTTAAAACCATCCGCATTAAGCGGTAATGCCTTATATATTGCTATCGGAATAATCGGTGCAACAGTTATGCCTCACAATCTTTACCTGCATTCCTCACTTGTACAAACACGTAAAATTGAAAAGACAAAAAAAGGAATTCAGGAAGCATTGAAGTTTAACCTTATTGATACTACTATTGCTTTAAATCTCGCATTCTTTGTAAACGCTTCAATTCTAATTCTTGCTGCTACAGCATTCTACAAACACGGTTTTTTTGAAGTAGCAGAAATTCAGAATGCCTACAAATTGCTGGAAGACATATTCGGTTCACTTGCCCCTACTCTTTTT
This sequence comes from uncultured Pedobacter sp., assembly GCA_965650335.1. Lineage (GTDB taxonomy): Bacteria > Bacteroidota > Bacteroidia > Sphingobacteriales > Sphingobacteriaceae > Paradesertivirga. Next base: position 2,268 of record CBFGOI010000075.1, read on the forward strand.
GCTGTTGCCCTGATCGCCTCCGGACAAAGTTCTACTATAACAGGTACCCTAGCCGGACAAATTGTAATGGAGGGTCATCTTAATCTGCGAATTGAGCCATGGCTGCGGCGACTAATAACCAGGCTCTTAGCAATAGTTCCCTGTCTGTTTACCATCCTTTATTTTGGTGAGGATGCATTGGGCGAATTACTGGTACTCAGCCAGGTAGTTTTAAGTTTACAACTAGGTTTCGCTATCATTCCGCTAATCCATTTTACTTCTGATAAAAATTTAATGAAGGACTTTGCCATCAAACCTTGGGTGAAAATACTCGCATGGCTAAGTGCTTTTATTATTGTCGGATTAAACGTAAAATTAGTATACGAAGAAATTTATGGCTGGATGATAAGCACCAACAATGCTTGGTGGATTTATGTATTCGTTTTACCTGTAACATTGGCGATTGCTTGTCTTCTTCTGTATGTTTTGATAATTCCTATGATCAAAAAACCTGCAGAAAATCTGAGCAATATACCCCATGGCGAAGCCCTTGAAATTGAAACAGTTGGTACTGTTTCCTATTCCAATATTGGAATACCAGTCGACTTTTCTAAAAATGACAGAAACACCATTCAGCATGCTTTAATACAGGGAGGTAAATCAGCAACTTATTACCTCATCCACATTGTCGAAACGGCAGGTGCACGATATCATGGCAATGAAGTAATGGATTATGAAACACAAAGTGACACTTTAAACCTTGAGAAATATAAATTAAACCTGATGGAACTAGGCTTTAAAGCTGAAATTCTGATTGGGTACGGCACTGCGGCAAATGCCATTGCATCTCTGGCTGAAAAGAATGGATTAGATTTACTGGTGATGGGTGCACACGGTCATAAAGGAATCAGTGATTGGATTTTTGGGACTACTTTAGATACTGTTAGACATAAAGTTCGCATTCCGGTGTTGATAGTACGATGAGCTAAATCGCAACAAAAATCCCAATTGGCACAAAAACAGCAGGGCATCTTTCCCTGCTTTTTTTGTTAAAGCCCTTAATTATCTGCCCCGGAAATAACTTTTAAAGTTTTTAAAAAAGCTTCTGCGCTTAAAAGCCCACCAGCTTGGTAAATGATTTCATTCTTATTATTTAAGAAACATAAAGCCGGATATGGATTTTCATTATTTATGCTTCCCAATTCTTCGGCAAGTTGATGAATCCCTGTGGCAATACCCGAAGGCTTGTATTTAAATACTTTTCCGTTAAAATTGATATCTTTTTTGCTCTCCGCATTTAAGAACACGGTATAATATTTTTGATTCAAAAAATTAACTATCTCAGTATTCTTCAGCTGCTGCTTCATAGCATGACAGTATTTACACCAATCCGTATGAATATACACCATCACCGGACGGTTCTCTTTCTCCTGCAATCCAGCCAAATCTTCAAAATTAACAATCTTTAATTGGGCATAACTCGCTGCATTTACCCATAAAGTGAATATCCAAAATAAGAGTTGCAATTTCACGGTTTGATAAGTTAAAATTAAAAGTCAAAATTTGAAAGCACCTCTAATCAAGGCAGTACATTTTGTCGATCACAGTTTAACGCCTTGTAACAGAAGTCTTCCGCTTATAAAGCGAGATCTATTGAAAGTAGCTTCCAAATTACTTAATGTTCATACGCACTCCGAAAAACCCTCTGATACCCTGGTTAGGCGCATACATATAAGTCGGGTCAAACGTCAAGGCATAAGGATTAGAATCAGTTTTTTCAACCTGTCCGTCTGATGTATATTTTACATCCTTATCAAATGGATCGTTCGTCCTGGCAATTAAAAACGGATTTCTTCTATTTGTTGTCCAGTTCAGTAAGTTTTTTATCCCGCCATAAATCTCAATTTTTTTCATACCTGAAAAAGTAAACTGTATATTTTGAATACTCCAAACCTGAGAAGCCTTTTCCCTGGGGTCCAGACCACCAAGCGTAGGTAAATCCATTGGCCCATAAAGATTTCCGGTATAGTCTACCGCCAGGTTCATCTTTTTAAAAGGATAAGAAATAGCCCAGGTTCCCATCCATGGTTCAGTTAGCAATTGCTTAACTCTTGTGCCCTTCTCCTGGCTATATACATCCATTACGGTAGCGCCCAACAAAAACTTTAGACCGCCGGAATAGGCAAGATCTACATTTGCACTTATTCCTTTTGAAATGGCAAACCCATTCAGATTATCATAGATAATTTTATTTGGATCGGTAAGGTAATCTGCAATTATGCGGTTATTGAAACGCGTGAACCATGCCGAGGCATCAAACGAAAGTATATTGTCGCCTTTTGTTATTATTTTTTTCAAGAAGTTAAGATTAACATTCAAGGTCTTTTCAGGTTTCAGCTCTTCTTTTATCTCAACTATTCTTGCACCGGTCAGTGCCGCATGGTCCTCTGTGAATAAATTCACAACTCTAAAGCCTGTTCCGGCATTGAGGCGTAGAATAGTATTTTCATCAGCTTTCCATTTATAGGCAAATCGTGGTGTTATTATATTTCCATGATTTGAATTATAGTCATATCGAAGACCCAAAAGAATATTATGTTTCTCATGCAGTTTAACTTCATCTTGCAAAAAAACACCGGGCAGCCAGGTTTTGTCGGCTTGTGAAGCTGTAGCCTGAGTATTATCATCATAAAAAGTATACCTGGTGGCTAAGCCAGCTAATAAATCATGACGATCAATTTTCTTATCCCATGTGAGCTGGGTAAATGCAACATGCTGTGAAGCGATGAATGAGGTAGTTCCATAAACCGAATTCTGCTCATGATTATTATAAGAAAACGACACTAACAGTTTTTCTTTAACAGGAAGTTGATAAGCCCCGAACGCTTCAAATCTTTTCGTATAAATACTTTCGCCATAAATTAAATCGCCACCCCGGTAATTTTTTGTCCAGCGCATATCGCCTCCCCATCTGTCTTCATAAAAAAATCGTCCGGCCAATGAGAAAAGTCGATTCTCATTTCGTTCGAATATCCATTTCTGAAATAAAGAAATTCTATGCTGCAAAGTTACATCCGTAAAATTGTCGCCATTGTTATCGATCGGATTTTGATAGTTATAGTAATTCAAACCACTTAAGGCTGTCGCACTTCCTGTCTTAAACTTAAAGCCCAGGTCGGTATTTACCTCATTCCAATTGGTTGAAAATACATCTGCAGAAAGCCGGGGCGCATTTTTAGGCGATTTTGTAATAATATTAATCAAACCTCCTACGGCTTCAGAACCATACAGCGAGGAGGCAGGTCCCTTAACAATTTCCACACGCTCAATTAATGAATTAGGAATTCCGGATAAGCCATAAACGGTAGAAAGACTGCTTACCAAAGGCATTCCATCTATCAAAACCATGGTATACGGACCTTCTAAGCCATTAATATGGATATCACCGGTGTTACAAACATTGCAGTTTAATTGAGGTCGCACGCCATTTATATTTTGCAAGGCGTCGAATATTGAGGGTGTTGGATTTTTCTTAAAAAAAGTATGATTGTATATTTCTACCGGCACGGCGCTCTCCAGCCTGCTAACTTCTTTTAGAGTTCCGGTAACCACCACCTCACTTAAATTTGCGTCGGGTTTCAAATCAAAATCGAGAACTTTTAGAGAATCGGCCGGGTTAATTATGAGAGATCTAAACAATGTTTTATATCCTACAGCAGCTACTCGAAAAATATATTTGCCGGGTTTAAGCGATGAAAACTCATATCTCCCAGTACTGTCCGTTGAACTAAATTGATTCAATTCAGAAACTTTTACAGAGGCATCGGGAACAGGAATACCATTGCCATATACTGTTCCGTTGATGTTTTGTGAAAACAATTCATTCGTAATCAGCACTAAAAGAAAAAAAATAGCAAATTTCCACATGTCTCACAATTTCAATAAGAGCAACAAAACTATAATAATTAGATTAACCTAACAATTTTAATTTTGTTTTTTTCTTACATTTATAGCCATGCTGTCGTTTACAGAAGAGAATTATTTAAAAGCATTGCTTCATTTAACTATGGAGATTGAGGATAAAGTTGAAGCCGGAACCAATGAGCTTGCTTTCTTTTTAGGTGTTAAACCTGCAACAGCCACCGATATGCTTAAAAAGCTAAAGGAGAAGAAGCTGATAGAATACGAAAAGTATGGCAAAATCTCCCTTTCGGATACCGGCAGAAAAAAGGCGATTGAAATTTTAAGGAAACACCGCCTTTGGGAGACATTTCTGTACGAGAAGCTGGAATTCACCTGGGATGAAGTTCACGAAGTTGCCGAACAGCTGGAGCATATCCATTCGCCTAAATTGGTCGACAAGCTCGATAAATTTTTGGGATTTCCGGAATTCGACCCACATGGAGATGCCATACCAAATGCAAAGGGTGAACTAAAACAATCTTTTAAAAAAACTCTTTCTGAGGTAGAATCGGGAGACAGTTGTAAAATGGTAGCTGTGAAAGATAACACGGCCGCATTTCTACAATATGTTAGCCAATTGAATTTAGGAATTGATACACCAATAAAAGTGATATCTAAACAAGCTTTTGATGGTTCGATGGAAATTATGATAAGTGATACCAAAATAATGGTATCGCAGAAATTTGCTGAGAATATCCTGATCATTTAAAAGGATGCCACAAACAACACAATGAAAAACGATTTAAACGTAAAAAATAAGAAAGCATATTTTGAGTATTACATACTCGAAACATTTACTGCAGGTTTGCAGTTGCTAGGGACAGAAATAAAATCGATCAGAGAAGGTAAAGTAAATATTAACGATGCTTTCTGCACTTTTCTCAATGATAAACTCTATGTGAGAAACATGCATATTGCCGAATACTCTCACGGGTCTTTTTACAATCATGAGCAAAAACGCGACAGAGCGCTTTTATTAAATAAAAAAGAACTCAGGAAGTTGAGAGACAAAGGTGAAGAAAAAGGATTTACAATTGTGCCTTTACGACTATTTATAAGTGATCGTGGTTTTGCAAAGCTGGAGATTGGAATGGCTCAAGGTAAGAAGCTGTTTGATAAACGGGATTCGATTAAAGACAGAGAAAGCAAAATTGAATTGAGCAGGGTATTGAAAAGTTAGAGATTGTGTAAGGTTTAGTAATCGGTTCTTTTTGTAATCGGTTTTTACAGTATTATTTACTAGCGTTACAAGTAACTAACCACAGATCACCGATTACTAATCACCGATCTCCAACCACTGATTACCGATTACCCAAATCACCAGGCTTTATCGCCTACTAAGGGCACAAAGCGAAAAGTATCCAGTTCTATTTTCTCATAATCGTTTTCACTAACTCTGAAAACTGTAATCATTTTTTGAGATTTTTCATCCCCTACCGGGATCACGCAGATACCGCCTATTTTTAATTGCTTCAAAAGATCTTCAGGAACAAAAGGCGCACCTGCGGTTACCAGGATCTTATCGTAGGGTGCATGCTGAGGAATTCCCCGAGAACCGTCGCCTAAAAAGAATTCGGGCGCATAGTTCATTTTTTTTAGAAACAGCTGAGCGCGTTCATAAAGTTTCTCCTGCCGTTCAATGGTATAAACTTTTGCCTTCAGCTCAAGCAAAACACAAGTTTGATAACCAGAGCCGGTGCCAATTTCTAACACTTTATCACCCGGCTTTACATGCAACAACTGAGTTTGATAAGCAACAGTATAGGGCTGGGAGATAGTCTGACCTTCACCTATTGGGAACGCAATATCTTTATACGCCTGGTGCCAAAAGGTTTCGTCGAAGAAAAAATGCCGGGGAACCTTCTCAATAGCTTTTAAAACATTTTTATCCTCAATCTTTCGCTCATCCCGCAGAAACGCAACTAATTTTTTCCTTGCCCCTTGTTCGCGATAATTATCAATAAATTTGTATGCCATTGTATTGCAAAAATAAGATTTGAAAAGATATCAATCATCCAAACAAAAAATATAATTATTCCTTACTAAACCATTTTTAAAAATCCTTTGACACTAAGAACTTTTATTACTTTTGTTGCATGGTTCTCAATAGCATGAAAAAAATTTTACTTGCTTTACTTTCTGTTCTTTCTTTATCCTCACAAGCACAAATTATAAGAATTGATACTGTTAATAACTCAAATATTAACATAAAGCCTTCTCAATTTAAAAACCAGCGGCTTTATATGTACACCGTCGGTGTTAAGGCGCTAAGTCTGGAAGAATTTCCTAAAATTTTAAATCAGGTCAATTCTAATGATTATGTGACAACAAAAATGAGCGGAGTATTTGTCAAGCTAAACGACAACCAGATCAGCTATCGTTTAGGAGCAAACTTCCATACCGAAGATATTTCATTCAAAAATGAGTGTGAGGAATGTGAGGAAGCAACTGGCACAGTAAAAGACTTTTCGGCTAAAATCGGATTTGAAAAAAACTTCATTTACGGAATGGTTCAACCGTATTTGGCTTTTGACATTGGCTATAGAAGAAATTCTTTTAGCGGAGATGTAAAGAATGCATCAGCAATCCATTATACAAATCCATATCAGGTAAATTCGTTAAAAAACGGCTTTTTAATGTCGCCGAACTTTGGATTCAAATTTAACCCTGTGGGGCACTTTACTTTTGCTGTTGAAACTGGAATCGCTCTGTTATACAGCTACGAAAAGCAAGAAAAAACCTATCAAGACGTCAATCGTACCCGAACATTCAGCGATTATCAAAAATGGGAGTTTTTACTAAAGCCGCTAAGTCAAGTTTCATTGCAATATAATTTCGGCTTAGCCTATTAATAAGGATCGACGTCGACTTGCACAAATGCGCCTTTATTGAGTTTATTGGTTTCCATATTTAATAATACGGAATGTAAAAACTCTTTAACCTTGGCAATGGAGATACCATTCCGCTCAACTTTGATATAAATCGTTTTGATATAGAAGTTCCTAATCCGACTGATTAAAGGCTCTTCGGGACCTAAAACTCTTTTACCTAAGGTTGTTCTAAGTTCCTGGGCTAGTCTGAAAGCAATGTCAAATAACAACGAAGAATCTTTATGCTTGATATCCAATCTGATCAGTCGAAATAAGGGAGGATATAAAAATGTTTTGCGTTCGGCTATTTCACGGTTAAACAAGCCCTCATAATCATTGTTGATTACTTGTTCTATCACCCGATGGGCAGGATTAAATGTTTGGATTATAACCTTCCCTACTTTATCTCGTCTTCCGGCTCGTCCAGCCACCTGAGATAACATTTGAAAACTTCTTTCATAGGCCCTGAAATCAGGATAATTTAACAGGCTATCAGCATTTATAATCCCGATAACCGTAACATTTCCAAAATCAAGCCCTTTGGCAACCATTTGTGTGCCAACCAACACATCTATTTTGGCATCCTCAAAATCGGCTATGAGATTTTGAAAGCTATTTTTTGAACGGGTTGTATCCAGATCCATCCGGGCAACCCGGGCTTCCGGAATGATGAACTGCAAATCTTCTTCAATCTTTTCAGTGCCGAACCCCTTCTGCTCGATGTGTGTAGAACCACATGCCGGGCATCTGGATATTGTTTCCTGCTTATAGCCACAATAATGGCAATGCAACTTTCCGCTGCTTTTATGATAGGTTAAACTTACATCGCAATTGATACACTTAGGTAAATAGCCGCAAGTCCGGCATAGCAGAATTGGCGAATATCCTCGCCGGTTCTGAAATAGAATAACTTGCTCCTTGTTATCCAGAGCAAGCTTTATTTCGTTAATAAGCACGCTGGTAAAGTTCGACTGAATGGTTTTCTTGTTCGTTTCTTCAGTTATGCTAACTATTTCAATTTGGGGCAACTGAGCAACTCCGAAGCGCTCCTTTAATTCTACCAAACCATATTTATCGGTTTTAACGTTGAAATAACTTTCCAGGGATGGCGTGGCAGAACCGAGTAAAACCTTCGCTTTATGTACGTTCGAAAGGTAAATAGCTGTATCGCGGGCATGGTAGCGCGGTGCAGGATCAAATTGCTTATAAGAGGCTTCATGCTCTTCGTCCACAATAATTAATCCGAGCTTAGAAAATGGCAAAAACACTGATGATCGGGCACCAAGAACAATGTCATATTCATTTTTCAGCATTTTTTTCCAAACTTCCGCACGTTCATTATCACTAAATCGGGAGTGATAAATACCGATTTTATTGCCAAAGCACCGTCGTAAACGCTCTATCATTTGTGCCGTAAGCGCAATTTCGGGTAACAGATAAAGCACTTGCTTTCCGCTAAGCAAAGCCTCTTCAATCAATTTGATGTAGACCTGGGTTTTGCCGGATGATGTTATTCCATGTAACAGCACCACATCTTTCGTCGAGAAATGCTGTTCTATACTTTCAACGGCTTTTTCCTGAGACTCGCTTAAAGAGAAATTGTCGGAAATTTCCTGCTCGTCCACTCCTAAACGGCTCACCACTTTATCTTCCTGAATCAAAATAGCCTTCTCCAGAAGTGTCTTCAGAGCAGAATTTCCGCAACCTGATTCTTCCAGAATCGTACTTTTTAATACTGTTGGATCAGTCTTACTCAGTTTTAGATAGGCAAGTAAAGCGTCTAACTGTTTAGGCGCACGTTCAAGTACCTGGAATAAACCCTTCCTGTTTTCGGGCTCATCATAAATTGGATTTAAGTAAATGTATGCCTTCCGGCGAGGTTTAAATCGCTCAGAAATTTCTTCAGAGATATTAATGATACCTTTCTCGAACAAGCCTTTCAAAAGAGGAAAAACTGTTTTCTGACCTAAAAGATTGACAATATCACTAACACGCAGCTCTGGCTGGATTTCAAGGGCGTCAATTATCAGAAATTCTTTATCGCTTAATAATGTTTTATCATAAGTGGAATCCTTAAGCAAAACAATTTTGGTTTCGCTGGCAAGTTTAAGGGCTGCCGGCAAAGCTGCCTGCATTACTTCGCCTAAATAACACATATAATATTCGGACATCCATTGCCATAAGCGCAGTTGACTTTGATTTACGATAGGGCTTTCGTCTAACACCTCAATGATGTACTTGGCTTCGTAAAGCAAAGGAGGTTCCTCAGAAATATTTAAAATTATCGCAGTATAGATCCGGCTCTTCCCGAATTGAACGATCACCCGCTTACCAATTTCAATACTATCGTTAAGAATTTGAGGAATTCGATAGGTATAGGTTTTGGATATGGATAAAGGAAGAATTACTTCGACAAAAAAAGTTTGCCGACCACCTGCCTCTTCGTTAAACTCAAGCATTATTTATTTTTTATAGCAGAAAGTAGCAGAAAAAACCAGCCCAAAAGTAAGAAGAAACCACCGATTGGAGTAACCGGACCAAGGAAAGAAAGATTCATGCCGATAAGAGCAGCTGTTGATAAAAGATAAATAGATCCTGAAAAAAGAATCATTCCTAACATGAAAGCCCAGTAAGAAATTCTGATTGCCCGGCTCCTGTATTTAGAAAAGTTCGATAAAAAAAGTAATGCCAGAGTATGGTAGAACTGGTAACTAACAGCCGTTTTCCAGGCTTCGAGAGACGAAGGTGAAATATTTTCTTTTAAGGCATGTGCCCCGAAAGCGCCAAAAACTACTGCAGCTAAGCCGAAAAGTGCAGCTGTAATTATAATTTGCCTATTCATAACATATGTTGATTTGCTAATTTAATAATACTGATAAGATTTCTTGCTCCTAAAGAGTTAATTTTGCGTAACTGATGAGAAATATAATTTTACTCTGTACAATTTTATTAGTGGTTATTGCTGTTCTGGCTGGCAAGTATTTTTCGGAACTGACCGGAAAAGATGAAAATGTGACTAAGGTTCTGCATTATATTCCCGCGGATGCAGCCATAGTGTTAAACTTCAAGAACGATGAATCTTTCTATGATATTTTCAAAGACTACGAATTATTTAATGCCATAATTGGAAAAAATCGCTCTGATGAAATCATCAAACTAAAACAACTCATCCTTGACCAGGGTAAATTACCAGAAATAACGGCGGATAAAAACGTTTTTTTATCATTCCATCCCACCGCCGACTCGGTAGAGTTTCTTTATAGCATTAACCTTGATAAATCTTATTCCACTTCAGATCTGCAAGACCTAATTACCCAAATTAAGGATTGTTCGGTTAAGCCATTCGAAAGCTTCTATCAAATCGAGAGCTCGGAGTTAAGAAAACCCTTCTATATATTTATTGAAGAAGGAGTAGCTATTGCAAGCTTTTCCAGCGACCTCATAAAAAAGTGTATCAATCAACACAAAGCATCGGTAAATGAACTTTTTATCCAGGAGATTGCGAAAACAAGCAGCAAAAATCTCAATTCGCCGATAAATCTATTCATTAATCAGACAGCAGTTCCGCTCTACCTGGAACGTTTTTTCAAAGGTCATTTGAATGGCAACTCCGCATTGCTGAATAAATTGACAGGAATTTCATCGCTAAGTATGAATTTTAAAAGTGATGCATTAATGTTTAATGGCATAAGTAACACAGATACATTAATGCCTCATTATTTAAATATTTTCCTTCATCAACAAGCTGTACCGAATCAAATTAAAAAAGTATTGCCAGAAAACACCTCAAACTTTGTTGCCTTCGGCTTGTCGGATGTAAAAAGATTTCAGAGCGACTTGAAGGTATATTTCGACAAAAAAGGCGTATTAAAAGATCTGGAGAACAAACTAAAGCTCATACAATCAAAAACCGGTGTAAGCCCAAACCGTGATATTAAACCTTTTTTTGAAAAAGAATTTGCGACGGTAGAAAATTCATATAGAGAGAAGTATGTGGTTATTAAGGTCACGAATGGTAGAAATATAAATTTCAAACTTCAACTGATCAGTACCCCGCTGAATGAACAGATCAGCAAACTTAATCATAGCGACTTATTTTATTATTATTTCGGTGATCCACTTAAAAGCTTTCCCAAGCCATACTTCGCGGTAATAGATAACTATCTGATATTGGCAAATACACCCGGGATCATAACTAATTTTATAATTGCTTATCAAAAAGACCTCCTCTTAGCCAACAAAGAAGGATTCAAGCAATATGACCAGCTGGTCGCAAATCAAAGCAATATTTTATTCTTTATTAACATAAAAAATTCGAAGCGAATAATCAGCTCAACTCTGAAGGAAAACTACTCTAAACCTTTTAATAATGAGGGCTTTGGATTGAAGAATTTCTATGGATTATCATTCCAATGGACCGGCGACAAAGATCATTTCTTCACTAATTTATACTTAAGCTATAACTCTTCAGACAGTCTTGCGTTATATAGGTAAAAACCACACTCTTTTAAATGAAGAAAAGTCTTCTTGTAGTATCTCTTCTGACTTTTACCTCCACCATGAGTTTCGGTCAGTTCAATTTATATAACACCCGAACTCTTTACGATACCTTCGAGAATCCTTCCCAAAAAGCATTTTATCCCGACAGCAGTAAGAAATATGCTTTCAACTTTTTCATCCCAACGTTTAGCGTGAGCGGAACTGCCACCGGAGAGGCCCAAATACCAATAAAAAAGTTTCTGTATACCGGCAAGCTGAACGCAAGCGGTTTGACTCTGGGGGAGGAAAAAACCAACAAGCTTACGGTGAGCGAAAATACTTACCTGGCGATGTTCAGAATTTTCAGAACTGTCAAATTTAATCGAGAACTGGGTTTTGCATGGCAGGTTAAATCGGACACTTACGGAGAAATAACAAATGAGACGATAGCAATTTTCAATAATTATAAACTATTTGGCAAGTCATCCTATGTAGATCCATTCAACAATAATGCTTACAGCATAAATTACCATCAATTCAGCATTACCTACCGGGAAGATTACGACAAACGTTTAGGACTGGGAATTAAATTAAGTTATTTAAGTGGAATTGTTCACAACGAACTTAAAATCGATTCATCTTCCCTTGGTATAAATCAGGAGCTGGATTCATATAATTTATCGCTCTACGGAAAATTTCGGAGCAATGTTTCCTGGGATCAGGCGAATAAAAAAATGTTAGTTCCCGGCATCAAAAATCCCGGCTTAGCTTTAAGTTTAAGTGCCAATTATAAACTTAGAGGCGGCTGGTACATTTTAGGAAATTTGAAAGATCTTGGATTTATTAAATGGGATAAAAAGGACTCGTATACGTACACATTTCATGATAAAATTAACATCAATTCTGCTTCATCGCCCAATGCGAATGATCGATTAGGCACTGAAATTCAAAGGCTCTTTGATAACGGATCTGATTCGGGATCGTATAAAACGCCGATTAACGGGAAAGCCGAATTTTTAATAAACAAAGATTTAGGCTCTTACCAACCTAACCTTCTGATTTCTAAAAATTTGTTCTACAAGGGCGGAGACGTTGCATTGATAAATCGTATACAGCACAGAGCCATGAATTTCAGTCTTTCTACAGCCTATAATTTAACCGGCTTCTTTCAGCTTGGAGGTCAGTTTATGTTAAAATCGCCTAATGCTGAGCTTTTCATTGGCAGTGATCAATTACTAAAATCGTACTATTCGACTAAAGGAGCGCTGACAGCTAATGAGAATATTGGCAAAGGAAATACCGCTGCTTCTGTCTATTTTGGTTTTGCTGTGAAGTTCGGACCGTTAATGGAACGGCAACAAAATGCGAATATGATTCCGGGAATAGAAAGCACAACGCGGTCGGGGTTTTTCAGGCGTTTGTTTAAAAGAGGCGAGTAATTAAACCTTTTTTTGCTGAGTAATTAAAAAATCTTTCAGGTAAAACGGCTCAAAATAAGCGACATCCTCGAACTCCTTTCTTTCGAACTTTGTTGCCGCCAAAAAGCTTAGATCTTTGGCAGAATTAAGAAATTCGGAAACAAACAATGCATTTGGATTTGCAGCCAAAGCTTCCTGACATTTCATTGCTCCATCGCCAAAAAACACAATTTTATGATCTAGCAATAGATCAGAAAAGGAATTTTCATCAATAATTCGTGCTGCAACCGGAAGCAATTCGTCCAGCTGACTGTTATATACTGCTGCGTAGACCTCCATTCTGCGAGCATCTATCATGGGGCAAAATAACACAGAATGATCATTATATGAAGACATAAACCCCCGTGTCATTGCCTGAAGAGTATTGATCGCGATAAGCGGAATATCTAAAGCATAACATAAACCTTTTGCGGTAGAAACGCCAATGCGCAGGCCTGTATAAGAGCCGGGGCCCATGCTAACCGCAACAGCATCCAGATCGCCAATAGACCTTCCTGATTGCGCCATCACTTCTTCTATAAATAATGTTAGATAACTGGCGTGTACGTTCCGTTCGGCCAATTCTTTGCTTGCAATGGTTTTTCCGTCGAGCGATAAAGCTACAGAACATGAAATCGTTGAAGTTTCTATTTGAAGTATTAATGCCATTATGGGGGCAAAGATGCAAATAAAAGGGAAATTATTATGTTAAGGAACTGGATCGTGTCCGTGGCCTCCCCAGGGATGGCAGCTGGAAATGCGTTTTATGGTGAGCCACAATCCTTTAAACGGACCGTGCTTTTTAATCGCTTCAATCCCATATTGCGAACAAGTCGGCGTATACCGGCAGGATGCTCCCAAAAGCGGTGACAACAGAATTTGATAAAGTTTAATCAGCAACAGAAAAAACCAGCTCAGTAGATTTTTTAAGAGATTAAGTGGATTGAGATTCTGCATACGATTCGATTAATTTACCGATTGCTAGTTTTAACTTCTTTTCAATAAACTGAAACTCCGCAATTTCCTTACCTATATAATGAATACTGATAATCAGGTTTAGATTTTTCTCGTTAAGAAAGGAATATAAAAGAGTGTCTTTATTTAAACGATATGCTTCTCTAACACGTCTTTTGATGAGATTTCGATCAACGGCATGTTTAAACTTGCGTTTTGATACCGCAATAACTACTTGCGCTGGTGACACTACATGTAAAGTTTCTGGAATGGAAACTATTCGAAAAGGGTAAACTAAAAAAGAAGAACCGTTATGAAAAAGCTTTTCTAAAAGCTTTTTGCTGCATAACCGTTCTTCTTTTTTGAATGTATACATTTTGATTGCCTTAACCTTTATTTGCAGATTTGATCTGCAGAATCCGGATTACCGGACAGGACTGCAATCAATAATTATGATTTATGACGACGCTCGTCAGAAACGCTCAATCTTTTTCTGCCTTTTGCTCTTCTCGAAGCTAAAACTCTTCTACCGTTAGCGGTACTCATACGTTCTCTGAATCCGTGCTTATTTCTTCTTTTTCTTTGAGAAGGCTGGAATGTTCTTTTCATGACTTATATAAAACTCTAAAATGTAGCTCTTAAAAACAAGAGTGCAAATATAGGAGGATTTTTGCTCAAAGCAAATTCAAATTGGAATATTTTAAGTTTAAAGGCCACTTCTCAGTAAAACCAAATGACAAGTCAATAAGAATACCGCATTGACAAGTAAAAACAAGCGCTCCAATTATGCATTTCCGCTAGTGCGTAAATTAAATTTATCTAAATTTGCGGCATGGAGCAGGCTTCGCAGCTTACAGAGTTTGGCAAGATCTTTATCTTTCTGATTATTGGAATAGTGCTGGTTTGTGGCACCTTGTTCTTATCTAAATTATTAGCATTAAACAGACCAACTCCTTTAAAGCTATCTTCTTACGAGTGCGGTGAAGAACCAAGTGGTAATTCATGGGTTCAATTCAATTCCAGATTCTATGTTATTGCCTTAATATTTCTGTTGTTTGACGTAGAAATGATCTTTATTTTTCCTTGGACCACTGTATTTGCTCAGAAAAGTTTGATTGCTGCAAATGAAATATGGGGATGGCTAACCTTTACGGAAATGTTCATTTTTGTGGCGATCCTGCTTATTGGCTTAGTGTATGTCTGGAGAAAAGGAGATCTTGACTGGATCCGGCCAGAACAGAAACTTCCGGTTATTCAACATAATATTCCATTATCTATATACGACAAGATAAATTCGGAAATTTATACGGTAAAACCTTTCACATTAAATAACAAAATCGATGAGGAAGTGACCAAACAAGTTGCTCCTGCATCAGCCAAACCGGCATTTAAACCAACGTTCAGAAAACCACCACAACCATGAGCTTAGAAAAGATGTCACAAGATGGTGGGGTTATCGTAACAAAAATAGATGACCTTTTAAACTGGGCCCGCTTATCTTCTTTATGGCCGGTAAGTTTCGGTATCGCATGCTGCGCTATCGAAATGATGGGATCATACGCCTCTACTTTCGATTTCGATCGCCTGGGTGTTTTTCCTCGTCCTTCCCCCAGGCAATCTGATGTTATTATTATTGCAGGAACGGTAACTTTTAAAATGGCTGAAAGAATAAAACGGCTGTATGAACAAATGCCAGAGCCTAAATATGTAATTTCGATGGGCTCGTGTTCGAATTGCGGAGGTCCTTACTGGCAACACGGTTATCATGTGGTGAAAGGTGTCGACAGAATAATTCCGGTTGATGTTTACGTACAGGGATGCCCCCCGAGACCGGAATCATTAATTGGTGCTATTCTCGAATTGCAGAAAAAAATACAGGAAGAAAGCTTATTAACATCAAAATAATTAAGCTGCTGATATCTTTAATTTTTGACTTAAAATATTAAAAATGAAATCCTTTTATGGTAGTTTACGTGTAGGAATTCTGGGAGGCGGACAACTGGGCCGCATGCTTATACAAAACGCGATAAATTACAATACCAATATAAAGGTTCTTGATCCCGATAAGGATGCTCCCTGCAAACACTTGTGCGACACATTTGTAGTGGGTTCGCTCACAGATTTTGATACCGTATACAAGTTCGGGAAACAAACCGACCTGATCACAATAGAAATCGAAAAAGTAAATATTGAAGCACTTCAGCAACTTGAAGACGAAGGAGTACTTGTCTATCCGCAACCGCGAATTATACGCTTAATACAAGATAAAGGATTACAGAAGGAGTTTTTCAAACAAAATGATATCCCAACTTCTCCCTTTCAACTGATCAGCTCAAAGGATGCGCTGAAATCTGCGGATATTGAGTTTCCATATATTCAAAAACTCAGGAAAGACGGATACGATGGACGGGGAGTTTATAAAGTAAAATCCAAAGCAGATTTAGAAAATGCCTTTGACGCTCCGAGTATCGTGGAAGAATGGGTGGATTTTGAAAAAGAGATAGCAGTTATTGTTGCCCGTAATGAAGATGGGGATGTTAAAACTTTCCCCTGCGTGGAGATGGATTTCAATTCTGATGCCAACCTGGTAGAATTTCTAATCTCGCCTTCTACCCTTCCGGTTGAAGTACTAAAACAAGCAGATCAGTTAGCGATTCAAATCGCAGAAGCTCTAAAAATCACTGGAGTGCTTGCTGTTGAAATGTTTCTTACTAAGGATGGAAAAATCCTTGTTAATGAACTGGCACCCCGACCGCATAACAGCGGCCATCATACCATCGAGGGAAATGTAACTTCTCAATTTGAACAACATTTAAGAGCTATTTTTAATCTCCCGCTAGGCGATACTTCGGCAATTGGCAATGCTGTAATGATTAATTTATTAGGAGAACAAGGATTTGAAGGGCTTGCCGAATATGAAGGGATTGAAGATATATTAAAGCAAAAAGGTGTGTATGTTCACCTTTATGGCAAGAAATTCACAAAACCATTCCGCAAAATGGGGCACGTTACTATTGTTGACGAAAACCGCGAGGAGGCTATAAGCAAAGCCAGATCGGTACAACAAACAATTAAGGTGAAAGTATGAGAAAGTCAAAATCAAAAAAAGTGAAAATTAAAAACCTTCACGCAAACACTGACTTGACCTAGACCATCTTTTAAATTTTTAACTTTAAATTTTTAATTTCTTTAACATGAAAGTAGGTATAATAATGGGCAGTAAATCAGATTTACCTGTAATGCAGGACGCCGCTGATATACTCAAAGAACTAGGCGTTGAATACGAAATTACCGTAGTATCTGCTCATCGCACTCCCGAAAGAATGTTTAATTATGCCAACAGTGCTGCTGAAAGAGGACTTAAAATAATTATTGCCGGCGCCGGCGGTGCTGCTCATTTGCCAGGAATGGTGGCCTCTATCACTCACCTTCCTGTTATCGGTGTTCCTGTAAAATCATCAAACTCAATTGATGGATGGGATTCTATACTTTCTATCTTACAAATGCCCAATGGTATTCCGGTTGCTACTGTAGCTTTAAATGCCGCCAAAAATGCAGGTATACTGGCTGCACAAATTCTTGGAACCAGTGATGAAGCTTTAACAGAAAGATTAAAGGCTTATAAAAAAGAGCTTAAAGAAAAGGTGGAGGCATCTGCTAAAGAGATGGAAAGTTAGCCGCTCAGCTAAGTTTTTTCACTGTGGAAATCCATTTTAAATTTCCACAATAAGAGAACAATTATACAATATCAGTACTTTAAACGTTAGTTTTGCAAGATTTTCCACATCTGTTAATTACTCTTAATAATTAACCCTCTGGATATCTGTAATTTAGCACACATACTATTAATTATGCTCAAAAACATTACCAAGATAACACTAGTATGCCTTCTTATATCAAGCGCTTCAATAGCTCAACAAACCGAGTGGTTTACGTTAAATCAACATTATAAATCAGGATTAGAATTATTCGACAAGGGTAAATTTGTAGCTGCAAACGAGCAATTTAGTAAAGTAGAGCAGTTAAATACTGTTCCGTCAACTCAACCTGCAGACAATCGCCAGGTGTCTTTGTTAAAGGAAAATGCTAAATTTTATCAGGCGGTTTGCGCACTAAAACTGAACAACCAGAACGCTGAGAGCCTGTTTCTCAAGTTTATAAGAGAATATCCCGCCAGTGCAAATACCAAATCTGCCTACTTCCACATGGGAACTTCTTATTTCGAAAGAAAGAACTATGAAAAAGCAATTGAATGGTTTAAACAAATTGATGCAAATAGCTTAACGGCAAAGGAGACTGCCGAATATCGTTTCAAATTAGCCTATTCGTATTTTACGATTAAGAATTACACATCAGCCGAACCTCTTTTCGCGAAATTAAAAGACCAGAAAAACGAATATTCAGAATCGTCCATATACTATTATGCATATCTTAATTACCTCGATGCGGATTATAAAACCGCGTTGAGAGAATTTGAACGTTTAAAAAATTCTAAAACTTATCAGGCGAGCTATCCCTATTATATTTCTGCCCTTTACTTCCTGGATAAGCGATATGACGATGTAATAAGCTACACTATACCTGCGATTGAAACCATAGATGCTAAATACAAGGCGGATATGTATAGAATTGTTGGTGCTACCTATTTCGCGAAAGCAGATTATAAGACCTCTGCCAGCTATTATCAAAAGTTTCAAGACCTCGACAAAGGAAAGACCCAAAATAATCAGGATAGTTATCAGATTGGATACCTGCATTTGAAACTTGGTGATCCCCGAAAGGCGATATCTGAACTTGAAAAGATGGAAAGTCCTGATATTTTCTATCAGCATGGAATGATTGTTTTGGGCGATGCATTTATAAAAACGGGCAATAAACAAGGAGCCAGAAACGCTTTCTTCAGAGCATCGAAAATGGATTTCGATCCTGCTTTGAAAGAAGAAGGCCTGTTGAATTATGCTAAGCTTTCGTATGAACTTGAGTTTCACACTGTAGCTTTAGATGCTGTCCAGGAATTCATCAAAACCTATCCCCGTTCGGCCAAATTAAATGAAGCAAAAACCTTACTCGGACAAGTGCTTCTTTCTACAAAAAATTACAAAGATGCTGTAAACATTCTGGAAACGATCTCCAATAAGTCGGAAGAAACCCGTGCTGTTTATCAGCGAGTAACTTATTACCGCGGACTTGAGTTTTACAATGAAAGAGCTTTTGAGAACAGCATATCTATGTTTATGCGCTCAATCAGTAATCCAATGGATAGCGAAATTGAGGCCATGGCTACTTATTGGCTTGCAGAGGCTATGTTTGAGGTTCGTAAATACGGAGAATCCGTGGCAACCTTCGAGAAATTCTTAAATTTATCTGCTGCCCGCAACACGGATGTTTTTAATTACGCTAACTACGCATTGGGTTATTCAGCCTTCCAAAATGATAATTATGCCAAATCAGCAAATTACTTCCAGAAATTTTTAAATGGAAATGAAAAAGATCGTAACACGATAAATGATGCTACGCTGCGTCTGGCAGATTCTTACTTTGTAATAAAGAGCTATGCTCAGGCAATGACGCAATACAACAAAATAATTGCGTGGAACGCTAAAGGCGAGGATTATGCACTTTTTCAAAGAGGGATGATTCAAGGTTTACAGAACCAAAATGATGCGAAAATAAGCACCCATCAATCGTTATTAGCCCAGTATCCAAATTCTAATTATGCTGATGATGCAATTTTTGAGATCGGCTATACCTATTTTGTGAAAGGCGATAATGAGCGGGCAAAAGCAGATCTTTCCAAGCTTATTGAAAAGTATCCAAGAAGCAGCTATGTACCGCGGGCCTTGGTTACCATCGGTCTTGTAAATTACAATCAGGATAAAGACGCAGAAGCCTTAGAGGCCTTTCAGCGTGTTGTTAAAGAGTATCCAACAACAGACGAAGCAAAGTTATCTCTCGAGTCGATTAAAAATATTTATCTCGATAAATCGGATGCTGACGGATTTTTGGCCTATGCAAATACTACCAGTATTGGAAATCTAAGTACTGCAGAACAGGACAATATCACGTTTCAGGCTGCCAACAACCGCTTTTTAAAAGGTGATTTCCAAGGTGCCTTTGAAGCTATTAATGCATATTTTGATAAGTTTCCAAAGCCAATTCATGATAAACATGCCCGTTTTATCAGGGCCGAAAGCTTGGTTAAGATCAATCGTCCGGATGAAGCAATTCCAGATTACAATGTAATTCTAAACGATTGGACAAGCGATTATACTGAACGCTCCTTAATTAGTATTTCCAAATTATATCTTAACCAGAAGAAATACAACGAAGCGGTTGTCTATCTCAAAAAACTCGAAATCACTTCAGAATATAAGGCCAATTATGGATTTGCTGTAAACAACCTGATGATTGCTTACAGTCAGATGGGTATGCCCGATGATGTGCTTAATTATGTAACTATTGTAAAAGCTTTTGACAAAGCTTCTGCAGAAGACAAATACAGAGCTGGTTTATATGCAGGCAAGGCCTACTTAACGAAAGGAGATACCACGGCAGCTACGAAAGAATTCACAGAGATAGCTACTAAAACATCTACCGTAGTTGGCGCCGAGGCGAAATACAACGTCGCTCTTCTACAATATTTGAAAGGTGATTTTAAAACCTCTCAAAAAACCGCGTTCGAATTGATCAATAAAATGCCTTCACATGATTATTGGGTAGCTAAGAGTTTCTTGCTCTTGGCGGATAATTACATCGCATTAAAAGATAATTTTCAGGCGAAAAGCACATTGCAAAGTATAATTTCAAATTATGAGGGAGACGATGACATCCTTCCCACAGCAAAAGCAAAGCTTGAGTCGTTAAATAAAAAGAAATAACATGAAGTCGACATATTTTCAATATACATTCCTCTTTCTGATCACTTCTTCGCTGGCAAGTTTCTCGCAAACTAGCACAGAAGAGAAAAAAAGCGAGCCGGCGAAAGCTGAAATCACCGAAGAAATTGAAGTTGTAAGACCTTACATGCCAGTGCTCGCAGATGCATCTAAAATCAGGCGCAGTCCTGATCTGGATATAAACAAGCCTTTTAAACCAAATTTAAAATACACCATTCTTGATAAAAGGCTCGAACTGAACAGCGATTTACGCCAGTTACAAGCTCAGGACATAAATCTTCTAGCTCCCCCAACGCTTAGAAATAATTACGCGAAACTTGGAGCCGGAAATCTGGGCACTCTACTCGGAGAAGTATACATAAACACCGGTTCGGACGAAGCCCTGCAGGCTGGAGGTTTTTTCAAACACATTAACCAGAGTGGCGATTTAAATCAGCAAAA
>CBFGOI010000076.1:0-22980 GCA_965650335.1 uncultured Pedobacter sp.
CCGGTTAGGTTACCCGCCATCTGATTTACCGAATCTGTTAAATCCTTCCAGGTACCACCTACACCGGGTACGTTTGCCTGTCCACCCAACTGTCCTTCAGAACCTACCTCCCTCGCCACACGAGTTACCTCGGATGAGAACGAGTTCAGCTGATCCACCATCGTATTGATTGTATTTTTTAGTTCTAAGAGCTCGCCTTTGGCATCTACCGTAATCTTCCGGGATAAGTCACCCTTCGCTACCGCCGTTGTCACCCCTGCAATATTCCGCACCTGGTCGGTAAGGTTACTACCCATCTGGTTTACAGAGTCGGTCAGATCTTTCCAAACCCCGCCGACACCTTTTACTTTCGCCTGGCCTCCAAGTTTACCCTCAGTACCTACCTCGAGTGCCACACGAGTTACCTCGGATGCAAACGAGTTCAGCTGATCCACCATCGTATTGATCGTCTTCTTCAGCTCAAGCATCTCTCCTTTTACGTCTACCGTAATTTTCTTGGAAAGGTCACCATTCGCCACCGCTGTTGTTACCCCCGCGATGTTTCGTACTTGCGATGTCAGGTTACCCGCCATCCGGTTTACAGAATCTGTTAAATCTTTCCACGTTCCGGCAACCCCGGCTACTTTGGCCTGACCACCCAACTTACCTTCTGTACCTACCTCGAGCGCCACACGCGTTACCTCGGATGAGAACGAGTTCAGCTGATCCACCATCGTATTGATTGTGTTTTTAAGCTCCAGGATCTCTCCTTTCGCTTCCACTGTAATCTTTCTGGATAAATCGCCTTTGGCCACCGCTGTGGTTACCGTAGCAATATTACGCACCTGTGCTGTTAAGTTACCCGCCATCTGGTTTACAGAATCGGTCAGCTCTTCCCACACACCGGCTACGCCTTTAATTTTCGCCTGCTCTCCTAATTGCCCTTCAGAACCTACCTGACGAGCAACACGGGTTACTTCCTGCGTAAACAATCGTAATTGCGAAACCATTCCGTTTGATTCTTTCGCAATCCGTAAGAACTCCCCTTTTAATGGTTGTCCGTTAATTTCTAATGGAATTTCTTTCGAAAGATTACCATTCGCCACAGAATTGATTAGTCCTGCAATTTCTAATGTGGGATATGTTAAATCGGTAATGAGGTTATTCAGAGATTTTACACCTACGGCATATTCTCCTTTAAAATCAGGGAGTTCTACCCTTTTGGAAAGATTACCTTTCTGACCGATAGTTTTCTCTGCAGAGCATATTTCATTTACCAGGCGCTCATTGATATCAATAATATCATTAATCACTTCACAAATTTTTCCGCTGATTCCTGCCTGAGTTATCGGAATCCTCACATTAAGTTTCCCATTTTTAACTTGAGAAAGAACTTTTAAAAGTTCTTTGAGATCAAGAGAATCATCATCTCTCACTAAATCATCGTCAACTTTTTTAGATGACTTCTTTTTTGGTTTCACAATTAAGGTTTCAAGGTAATCGTTTTCCATATACGGAGAATTAAGTACTTAAGAACAAGAATATAAATTGGTTGACAGATATATCGTAAGAAAGAGCAGGAATTATAGAGCGAAATGAGACACAGTCCCCGCTAAATTTGCGAAATAGAGACCCTAATACACACACCATGTAAGAATGTTTTTCCCTCAATTCTATAATCTATATAGATCCTAAATCAGTCAGACGATGAGCAAGATAAGTTTTTTAAGACAGAAAAACTTCGTTTCAATCGTCATTTTTTTTGAAAAAGTATATGATTAACATCGGGATTGATTTTTTTGTTTTAACTGAAAAAATTTTTCAATCACAAGACATTGTTTACCTTTTAAGAGAAATTTATTACCAATAATTTTTTGTTAATTCTAAAGAGGGATAGAACCAGAAGGAAATGATTTAGTGGAAAATTGAATTAACTTATAATCAATGGTTCCGGCCTATTTATTTACAATAAGTAAGTGCTTTTTAATATAACTGATATCCGAGGCTAAAATTAAAAAGTCGCAATTTTGTATCTTCATAACCTGATCGGCTGATCCGGCTCAGACCATGTTCATAGCGCAGATCAAATGAAATTTTTCTGATATCCAATCCAGCACCGAGTTGCCAGGCTAATGCCTGATTTTTATAATTAAATCGGGCAGCATTTCCGATAGCATTACTAAAGGACTGATCTTCGCTAATTATAAACGAAACAACAGGACCTGTGTTAAATCTGGCTCCCACACCAAGAGCTCCCATTTTTGTACCGACCAAGATTGGGAGATCAATACTATTAAAGTCTACGCGGCTAGATTGTCCATTGTCGTCTTTGACATCAGTAGTCTTAACAGTATAATACAGTTCTGGCTGAAGGTGCAAACCCATAGCCCCTGCCCTTGCCCAAACGCCAAGCAGATAACCCGAACGGTTATCACTGCTAAAGCCATTTTGTTCCGAAAGTTTTGAAAGGTTGACTCCAGCTTTTAGCCCAAAATCGAAATTGGGAATTATTTGGGCCTTTGTGATTACAGAAGCGGTTAAAGAGATTGCCAGTATTAAAATAAAACTTTTCATATTCTTACGCTATTATTAAACAATAAAGTGTCTTTCACAGATTACTTCTCAAGGTGTATAACAAAGTTGTCCGGGATTTGTCTTGCTTAAAGAAAAATATTTTATTTACCGCAATAATCATTCAGAAAAGATTTAACCACTGAGAAATTTAATGTCAATCAATCGTATCAGTTCCAATAAAGTGCATTGCTAAAATTCACCGATATATTCTGTTGTTAAGAAAAAATCACTTATGAAAAAGCTATTATCTGTTTTGTTCATTTTCTTATTGGCATCCTGTCAAAGAAACAGGCCACAAACAAGCTCAGCACAACAAACATCCACGGGTACCGAATCATCAAAACTATGTTTTCAGCGCCTGGAGGGTACATCAAGACAAGATACAGCTACAATCACTTTAATGATTAAAAACAAAGAGGTTACAGGAAGTTTTAACCATATTCCGCACGAAAAAGATTCTCGCCTAGGCAAATTAAAAGGACAAAAAGACGGAGATATTATTAAAGCTGTGTGGTCGTTTATGCAGGAAGGAATAAGCGATACCCTCTCCGTTGAATTCAAGCTTTCAGCAAACAAGTTGTATCAAAAAAGTTTTGGAATCGATGAAACAACGGGGAGACAGAAACTGACGAAAGATTCAAAATTCACCATCGAATACCAACCGGTTAACTGCAAAGAGTAGTCAGGTTTTCCAATTATTGCTCCAGCTCCGTCTATTTTAAAATGAGTAACCATTAACCTCAGTATCCGTTTAAGCAGAAATGATCAGAATAAAAGTTGCCACCATACTGTTTCTGGCTGTCGGATTTCAAAATCTTAACGCTCAGATAAAAATCCCCTCAATTCTTAAACAAATACCATCTGCTCAAGCAGGACAGCCCTCGCTTGAAGAAATAGGATCAGGAATAAAAGAAGCTTTACAGACAGGGGTTTCGAACGGAACGTCGCGACTTTCGGCAGTGAATGGATTTTTGAATAATCCCTCGGTTAAAATTACGTTTCCTGTTGAAGCACAAAAAGCCGAAAAGACTTTAAGAGGATTGGGGTTTAATGATGTATGTGATAATGTAATCAACAGCTTAAATCATGCGGCTGAAGAGGCTGCAAAAGAGGCTTTGCCTATATTTATGTCGTCGATCAAAGAAATGACGATCAAAGATGCCAGTAATATATTGCTGGCGAAAAATCAGGATGCGGCAACTCAATACTTTAAAACAGCGACCACATTGCAGCTTACTGAAAAATTCCGGCCTGTTATTCAGTCTAATCTCGACAAAGCTGGTGCTGCTAAGTACTGGACCACGGCGACCAGCCAGTACAATAAAATCCCGATGACAAGCAAAATCAATACAGACCTGAATGAGTATGTCACTCAGAAAGCATTAGCAGGTTTATTTCATGAAGTTGCTCAAGAGGAACTAAAAATCCGTGAAAGTAATTCATACAGGGCATCGCCGCTCTTGAAAAAGGTTTTCGCCTACGCGGATAAGAGTAAATAGATTTTTAAAACCACAGTAATTGATGAAAAGGAAGACCAGACTGAAAACCCGGCAGTTATCTCCCCTCCTCCTGATTGATTGTACTTGACTATCCTCAGCGGTCTAATAACTCATTTATATAACACGAATATTTCATGTGACAATTGCAATTAAATTGTTACAGCAACAATTCGGCAACATATGCACCAGATAAGCATATGAACAGCATATTTGCGCCAGCAAGTCCAATTTATTAGACCACCAGATCCATAACATGAAAATTAATTTATCGATTGTACTGCCGGCCTTATCGTTTTTTCTGGTAACAGCGGTTGTCGCAAGACCGGGAGAAAACCTTTATCCATCAGCTTCACGCTCTGCCTACAGCCTTGAAAATCGCTACAACATTGCAGAACGCGGTGCAATTGGCGACGGAAAAACTCTAAACAGCAAAGTTATTCAGGCGATAATCGACGAATGTGCACAAAATGGAGGAGGAAGGCTGGTGATACCGAAAGGTGTATTTTTAAGCGGCTCTCTTTTTCTTAAACCTGGCGTGAATATGGAATTGCAGCAAGGCGCTGTACTAAAAGGCTCTACAGATATTAACGACTATCAAAAACTGAACACGCGCATTGAAGGGCACTTCGAGCCCTGGCGTGCTGCATTAATCAATGGTGATCATGTGGATCATCTTCGCATTACCGGCCCGGGCACACTCGACGGCAGCGGCGAACCATTTTATAAATTATTCTATGACACCCGAAATGCTGTTAAGGGCACCAAAAATTTAGATGTAGAACGGCCAAGACTTATGTTGATCCAGAATTCTAAGGATGTAAAGATAAGCGGTATTACTTATCTCAATTCCGGATTCTGGAATCTGCATATCTACCGTTGCCAAAACATAACTATTGAAAACTGTCGCTTCCAGGCCCCGTCAGGCGCCGTTCCCAACCGCGGCCCAAGTTCAGACGGCATTGATGTAGACAGCTCGCAGGACATTACCATTCGCGGTTGCTCTTTTTCAGTTGGCGACGACTGTATTGCACTTAAAGGTTCGAAAGGTCCTTTTGCTATGCAAGATAAAGACAGTCCCGCCGTAGAGCGAATACTTATTACGGATTGCATTTTTGAAGCCGGCGGAGGAATTGTAACCTTTGGAAGTGAGGCCACACTCGTACGCGATGTTGAAGTGAAACGCTGTATCACCCGCGGCCCGACGGTTTTGCGTTTAAAATTACGCCCTGATACCCCTCAGCAATATGAAAACATCCGCATGAGTGATATAACAATGGAGAATGGTGGTGCTATTTTCAAAGTTTCGCCCTGGACCCAGTATTTCGACCTGAAAGGTCAGGAGGCTCCTAAAGCCATTGTACGGAATGTCACAATTTCGAAGATACATGGAACGGGCGCTTCTTTCGGAGAAATTAGGGGACATTCTCGAACCGAAATCGCGGATATTCATATTAAAAATGCAAACTTAACTTTAAAAAGCAGCGACTTCAAATTAGGCGATGTAAAAGGGCTTCTTTTTAAGAATGTTAGGGTTAATGGTGAAAAGATGTCGGCGCCACAGGCGAGCAAATAGACGAGGGCCCAAGAGCAGATTACACCTAATTATACGCTGTTAGACTTAAAACATGGAAAAAAAATAACCGAGTGCGGATACTGATTATCAAAAGATTAAGATATACTTAGGCTACATAGCTTAATGCGTTCCGAGGGGCAGCAGAACAAAAGCACTCATTTTGGGTTAGGTATACGGAACGGTTAATAAGATTTATTCTTAATCGTATCCTTCATTATGATAATCAATCACTTAAAATCTTCACTTTTCGCACTATCAATCCTTCTAACTAGCAGTGTTTTTGCACAAGAAAACGTTAACTCTCAACCTGTGCCACCTTTTGCTAAGGCAAAATCGTTTCGCACCTGGTCACTGGGGATTAATGCAGGGGCACTGGCGCCCATTGCTCCTTTCGGTAAAAATGATTTCACAAACTGGGAGACAGATCTGGGTTTCGGGGCATATATCAAAAAGCAACTAAGTCATAACTTAAGCATACAAGGTAATTTCTTACGAGGTAATTTAAACGCCAACAATGAAAATGTATTGGGTAATGGTACAAGCTCAACCAGTCCCATGAGATCATTTGAAACTGAAATTCATGCAGCTGGAAGTTTAACGGCAAATCTTACTATTGGAAACTTCTATTGGCTTAACAGAAAAAGCATGATAAGTCCGTACCTGACCGGTGGTGCAGGTTTGATGTCCTACAAAACAATGGTGACTTCGACCAACGGAACAACATCAGAGTATAACCAGGGCGATCCCATCGAAGAAGTGTTTTTTCCGGTAGGTGCCGGATTGAAAATAGGCTTATCGCGTTCGGTAAACTTAGATCTTGGATACACGATGAATTTTGTTGATTCGGACAATCTTGATGGACTGTGGTCGGGCCCACAAAATGATAAATTTTCTTACGCTTCCGCTGGATTAGAGTTTGCTTTGGGTTCTAAATCGAAACCTCAGCTGGCTACACACAATCCTGTAGCTGCTTTAGAGTATGATTATATAAAACGAACTACAGATCTTGAAAGTCAGCTTGCCGCTGAACGAGCAAAAAACGACGCTCAGCTTCAGCAAATGGCCACCGACTGGGCTAGATTTAAAAGCGATGAAGATAAAGATGGTGTTTCAGATTATTTTGACAAATGCCCGGGTACATCTGCCGGAACCCAGGTTGATGGCGGAGGTTGTCCGATAACGGTTACTGTGAACAATCCAACAAAAACTGTTATCATAACTGAAGAAGACAGAAGAGTCGTTTCAGAAGCTATTAAAAACCTCGAGTTCGATTTCGGTAAAACGACTATCAGATCAACGTCTCTTCCGAGTTTAAAACGCGTTGCAAATTTACTGGTAAGCAAAAACTTCAGCTTAAAGCTGGCGGGCCATACCGACAATGTTGGTAGTGATGCAGCAAACCTTAAATTATCAAAGGGCAGAGCAGAATCTGTTAAAAGATATTTAGTAAGTCAGGGAGCAAATCCATCAAGGATTGAAGCGACAGGCTATGGTGAAAGCCAGCCGATTGAAACGAATGCTACAGATGAAGGGCGCCAGAAGAACAGGCGTGTCGAGTTTACATTGTATTAAAAATTGATATTAAATAAAAAGAGGCTGTCTGAATTTAGAGATAGCCTCTTTTTTGTTTACAAAATTTAAAACCCCAAAAAATTCGCGGGTTACTCGATCTACCAATTAGTATTGATTTTTAAATCATATATTTTAGTCTTTAAACACCTCTGCGAACAGCTCATACGATCTCAATTTGGCCTGATGGTCAAAAATATGAGAGGTAGCCATAAGCTCATTAATCTGGTTATCGGCAACAAACGCACTGATTTCATTTTTAATGGTTTCCGGACCGCCTATAAACGAATAAGTAAGCATTTGCTTTACCGCCGCCTCTTCATAAACGGTCCAGATATTATCCATTGAAACTACAGGTGGAGGCAGAAGATTTCGCTTACCTGTAACCACTCCCATAAAAAATTGCTGCACGGAAGTAGCCAGGTAGCTTGCTTCTTCGTCTGTATCTGCCGCCACCACGTTTACACAAGCCAATAAATAAGGCTTTTGAAGGTGCTCGGAGGGTTTAAAATTCTGCCTGTATATATCAATAGCATTCTTAAAGTAAGCAGGTGCAAAATGACTGGCAAAAGCATAAGGCAATCCCATAGCTGCGGCTAATCTTGCACTATCTGTACTCGAACCCAATATCCAGATGGGAATATCCAAACCTTCACCGGGTATGGCACGAACCTCATTGGTGCTGTTATCATTCGAAAATAACAGCTGCAACTTTTTTATATCATTTTGAAAACTATGTACTGTTTCAAAATTTTGACCCCGGATAGCCTTCGCAGTTACCTGATCTGTTCCCGGAGCCCTTCCAAGTCCAAGATCAATACGACCCGGATATAACGAAGCCAATGTTCCGAATTGTTCTGCAACAATTAAGGGAGCATGATTAGGCAGCATAATTCCTCCCGACCCAACTCGTATACTGGAAGTTCCTCCGGCAATATATCCAATTAAAACAGCTGTTGCAGAGCTTGCAACGCTTATCATATTATGATGCTCTGCAAACCAGTAACGTGTATAACCCAACTTTTCGACATGCCTGGCAAGTTCAAGACTATGTTTGAAAGTGTCTGCTGGCGTTTGGCCCTGAGCCACTGTGGCTAAGTCAAGTACGGAAAAAGGAATGCTGCTTAAATCTAACCCACTCATAAAGCTTCTGTTGTAAGAAGACAAAAATATGCCGAAGCAGGATAATATCTTGGAATGTTTAGTTTTATGACGCTGCCGCGATGAATGAGTTTAGGCCCCTCCCCGGTTTAGATTAATGGCGCCAGAACTCGATACTAATGGATGATCTAATAAAGGAGCCCTGTAAAAAATCAATACATTTCCTATCTTGCTGACATATTAGTATCTATTAACCTTTTTCAGCTTCCTTACAAACAGGATAATTAGCCTTATCACCTTGAAAAAAACAATGCTCATAACCATAAAAAAGCACCTCCCTTATTACTTCTTTCAAATTCTACCGTTAATTTTCATTCTGTTCGGCAGAGCAGAAACCTTTGCGCAAGGTAAAACCACTGTTAATAGTGCGTCTATACCGGATCCTTTAGCCTACCTCAGTACGGCTATTGACACTTTCAATACACGATTCGCCCCGGAAAAACTATTTGTACATACCGATAAATCGTTCTACACTATTGGTGATACTCTTTGGTTTAAGTCATACCTTTTTAATGGAAGAGGATCGTATTCTGCTAAAAGTGGCATCGTTTACATGGATCTGATAACCGACAGCGTTTTAGTGGCGAAAAGCATTTCGGCTCCCGTATTCATTGGTTTGTCATGGGGACAGATCGTTCTTCAGGAAGAAAATTTCAAAGAGGGGTTTTATACATTGAGAGCCTATACCAATTGGATGCAAAACTTGGGTGAAGAATCGTTTTTTAGCAAGCGCATTTATATTGCCAACCCGGCCGCAAATCATTGGATTGTTAAGCAATCCAATACCGTTACTGCAAATGCTTCGGAAAAAAATCTCAACTATTCTCTTCAGTTTAAAAGAGCCGATAGTGATGTATTTGGATATAAAGTTTTGCAATGGCAGCTTAGTGACAGTCGCAAAACACTGGTAAAAAACACGTATGAGGCCATGAATAAAACACTCGATGCCCATATTGATCTGAATACTACTAAGGGACCTTTGTTTATGAAAGTGCAAGAGAAGGCTGGTGATAAACAACAACTTAGTTTTCCACTACTAATGAATCCGTCTCCGGATATTGATCTTCAGTTTATGCCGGAGGGCGGTTACCTGGTCGCGGGCCTGCCCTGTCGGGTCGCGTTTAAAGCATTAGATATCTACGGTAAAGGAATTAACCTTAGCGGAGTTGTAAAAAACAGCCGCGACGAAAGTCTGATGGAGTTTGAGTCGTTGCATAAAGGAATGGGCTCTTTTAACATAACTCCCGTATCGGGCGAAGCGTATCATGCAGTAGTTAAATGGGGCGATGGATTGACAAAGACGATAGCCCTGCCTGTTCTTAAACCTTCGGGGTCCATCCTACAAATAGGCAATGATCCGGTAAGTGACTCTTTACGGGTAGAAATTCTTTTCAGCGCCGAGATGCTTGATAAACAGGAATATAAGCTGATGGGGTTTTCTGCGGGCCAGCCGTTTTTTACTGCTTATTTTAAAGCAAACAGACAAAGGATACGTATGAAAGCGCCCAAAAGTGTGTTTCCTTCTGGTATTGCCCATTTTACATTATTTAACAACAAAAATGAACCTTTAAATGAGCGCATAACCTTTTTAAATCATAAGGATAATCTTAACATCCGTATCGAATCTGGCAAAGATGAAATTCATTTAAGAGACAGTGTTCCGCTAAGCATCCGGGTAACCAACGCACAGGGAAAGCCGGTTGAGACCAGCTTATCGATGGCAATTACAGATGATTCGCAAATTAAAGCAGACTTGCAACAGGAGAATATTGTTACTCAAACCCTGTTCGGTGCGGAGTTAAAAGGGAATATTGAAGAGCCGGCATGGTATTTTAGTGATGCTGAAAAGGCCGGTGAAGCGCTGGATCTGCTGATGCTAACGCAGGGCTGGGTGGGTTATAACTGGCAAAATATTCTCAATCCGGCTATAAAGCCTCTGTATGCCGCGCAGCCTGAGCTGCAGGTATCCGGAAGGGTTTCAAATATTTTGAATAAGCCTGTTCCAAATGCAAAGATGTTATTGCTGGCAAAAGGGAAATTTAACCTGATAAAAGACACGATTACTAACGCTGAGGGTAGATTTGTGTTTAAAAAATTCCCGGCAGTAGACACGGTGAGCTTCATTGTTCAGTCTCGTAACTCAAAAGGCAGAAGCTTTGGTATTGGCCTGGAGATGGATGTTATTAAACCTGCACCAATTACTCTAAAACACAATTCAACCGATATTCCCTGGTTCGTTAGCAGCGACCCAACATCCTTACAACTGTTCAGTAACAAGCAAAAATTGAGAGCTGAAGAATTGGCGCCCGGGGGCAAAAACATGCTAAAAGAAGTTGTGGTTGCCGGGAAGAGGACTATCCCCAAATCTAAAAACCTAAACGGCCCTGGAGAGGCGGATCAGATCATTGATGAAAAGGATGCACAAAAGGCTGGGACTCAGTCGTTGGTAGAATTCCTCCAGGACCATGTCAAAGGTTTCTCTCTAAGATCAAGGGATACCGATCAATTCTTTTACGTCAACGATAAAAAAGTAAGATTTGTGGTGGACGGAGTGGAACTCAATCGTTTCTATGTGCCTGATGATCCTCCGGTTCTTAATCAATATTACTATTTTATAAACGATGCTCTGGCAAGTTTATCAGCAGATCAAATTCTGGGTGTTGAAGTGATGTATAATCTGAAAAATACCAGCAAGTATTCTTCTTCATTTTTAAGTATCGATGAGCAGATCGGGAATGCCGGAAGAACCATGCCTGCTGCAAAACCCGGAGCACCACGCCAGAGCATCCGCGATCAGTTTGCCAGCAGTAACGACATCGCCTACCTCGAGATCACCACACGCTCCGGTCAGGGAATATTTTTCAAAAAGACTCCGGGGATTGCCGTATACCGTCCCCTACCCCTCACCTGGCCAAAAGAATTTTACAGACCTAAATATAGCACCGCAAGCACCCTTAAGCCCTCAGACCTGCGCTCTACCCTGCACTGGGAGCCCAATATCTTAACTAATGCCGATGGCAAGGGATTTACGTCGTTTTACTCTTCTGATAATGCAGGTACCTATACCGTAATTGTGCAAGGAAGTGATATGAGAGGCTTAATTGGGTTTAGTACCTTCAGGATTAAGGTGCTGAGGTAATTTTACATTGGCAAAGATTATCAATTAATAAAGCAGTCCAAGCTAATAAAAACACGGGCCATGCAAACAATTTGTATCTATCCGGTTTTTGAATGTAGCATATAGTGTTGCTGTTAACCTTGCACGTTTGTAATAACATCTTACATTCGATTATAATTTTACATATCTCATCCACTTGGATGTTTCTCTATTTTGATAATAATGGAAATCGAATCACTGGTAAAAGTTGCTGCTACTATTGGAAAGGAAATTGCGAGCAAAGAAGCGTTGGTAGCAGACGCAAACGGAAGCTGGGTAGAAAAGACGATGAGAGCGCTGCAGGAATCAAGGCTCACGGGTCTTGTAGTTCCGGCATCTTTCGGTGGCTTGGATCAGGGCTTACTTGCACTGGTAAGAATCAGCGAGGAACTGGGCAAGTCCTACTCATCTGCAGGCCTTTGTTTCGGGATGCACTGTGTAGGAACAGCTGTAATTGCGGCAAAGGCCACCGACTGGCAACAACAAAATTATCTTATTCCAATTGCTGAAGGAAATCATATTACAACCCTGGCTGTAAGCGAAACAGGCACAGGTGCACATTTTTATTTCCCCCAAACTGCCTTAATTGCGGTCACGGAGGAGGAATTTATCGTGTCGGGAATAAAGTCTTTTGTAACCAACGGAGCTCATGCGGATTCATATGTGACATCAACCCTGGGAGCAAGCGCCGAAGCTGAACAGGATGAATTCTCGTGTGTACTTATCGACAAATCTGCCGACGGCGTCGAGTGGGGCGAACCATGGAATGGACTGGGTATGCGTGGAAACTCTTCGAGGCGTATGACTTTAAACGATGTACATGTTTCGGGGAACCATATTTTGGGAGAAAAGGGAGATCAGCTCTGGTATATATTCAACGTAGTAACGCCTTACTTTTTAATGGCAATGGCCGGTACTTATCTTGGGATAGCTGAAGCAGCGCTAAACGAAGCAAAACAAACCCTCTCAAAGCGCCATTACTCACACAGCGGGAGCTCATTGTCGAGTGTTTCTTTACTTCAACATCGCCTCGGGGTGCTTTGGTCGAACGTAGAACGAACCAGAAGACTTGTCTACCATGCAGCCGCGCTGGGTGACCAAAATCCGCAGGAAGCCATGTTAAGCATCCTGAGCGCCAAAGCAGAAGTGGCGAATTGTTGTGTAGATGTTGTCAATGAAGTCATGACACTGTCAGGTGGCTTAGGATATCAAAACAATTCTTACCTCGGAATGCTTTTAAGAGATGCAAGAGCCTCTCATGTGATGTCTCCGACCACAGACCTATTATATACCTGGGTGGGAAGAGTACTATTAGATCAACCTATACTTTCAGATTAACAACCAGCATACGTGTCAAAGATATTTTATATAGGTTTTGGGCAAATTCCGGACACTGTTCAAAGTCAGCTCAGCTCCAATTCTTCAATTCAGCTAAGCCCAATTACACAGCTGACTTCAGATATTCATAAAAATACTCTAGAGGACGCCGACGTTTTTTTAATCGGACCTCTTACAATTAACGCATTGCAACAGGTTCAACGAGGATATCAACAAAATCCTCTTGTGTCGATTGTTGTTCTCGCCTTCCAGGAACAATATCAGAAAACCAAACAATCTATTCAATTTGGCCATAATGTGGGCAAAAACACGGTCGTCATTCCCTATCAGTTAGGAAAGGATATTTCAGGAGTTCTGGAGAGTGCAATTAAGCGTACCCAACAAAGAAGAAGTTTTGTAAAGATACAGGAAAGAACCATGTATCCTCTGGCAGCAAGCAGGGATACTACCTTTCACAACCTTGGAATTTTTTTAGAAAATGCGCCCATTGGCGCAATCGTATTCAATAAAGAAAAGAAAGTAATCAGTGCGAATCTAAAAGCAAAACAATTTTTTGGAAGAAAACTGGACTTAAGATATCACGTAAAATGGTCAGACTTGTTTCCCGGAGAAGATTATTCCTTCCAGTTGGATTCAGGTTCAGAACCGATACACGAGATCATCAAAGTAAACAACCAGTTTCTTGAAGTAAATATTTCACCATTTCTGATCGAGAATGATAAGCCGCATTATTTACTGCTTATAAACGACATAACCAGAACGGTGGATGTTGAAAATCAGTTAAAAAGCAAAATCGAAGAACTGGAATTCCTCAACAGAGAATTGGATGAATTTATAAATGTAGTATCTCACGATTTCAAAACCCCGCTCACTTCTATTGGCCTGCTAACAGATCTGGCACTTAAAGAAAGCTCAAGCGAAAAAATCACCAGTTTTCTTACGCCAATTAAACGTAATTGCATTAAATTGAAAGAGCAGTTAAAGGGCTTAACTGCTTTAGTCGATATTAAAAAAAAGCGATCCGAAAAGGTTGAAATAGTCAATTTTCAACAGATCCTCAATGAAATTTTAAGTGAGGATAAAGAGACGTTGAAAGAGATAGACGGCAAGCTCGTTGCAGACTTCAGCCAGGCCCCTGAAATGCCTTATTTTACAGCACATATCAATAGTTTATTCAGTAATCTAATCACCAACGCAATAAAATACCGCCATCCCGACGTCCCATTGCTCATCGAAGTTTCGAGTAGAAAAGAAAAGGATTACACCGTTCTGACCGTGAAAGACAATGGAATCGGAATCGATCTTAAAAAGAACCTGAATTTGTTGTTTCAACCATTCAAAAGGTTAACAGAACAAAGTACCGGATCCGGTCTGGGCCTAAGCATTGTGAAACGGATGATAGAGCAAAACCATGGATATCTCGAAGTCTTTTCTGAGATCGGGAAGGGAACAGAATTTAAAACCTATCTCAAAAATATCAATACTGAAGTTTAGCTCCCGAGGTACTCCAGCTTCGCACGCGACAATTTTCTTTCATCCTTTAAACAAGGTATATTCGTTGCATGCTTAAAAATGTACTTAAAATTAGTTTCCTGCTCTGCAGTCTGGTGGTTATAACTCATTTTTCTGTGCTGGCGCAGGAAGTGAAAGAGCCGCAAAACACGCCGCCCGAATGGTCTAAGCCTTACCAGCCTTTCCGGATAGCCGGCAATCTGTATTATGTCGGCACTTATGACCTTGCCTGTTATTTAATTACCACGCGAGACGGAAACATTTTGATCAACACTGGCTTGGCGGCTTCTGCCCCCTTAATCCAGGCTAATATAGAAGCCTTAGGATTTAAGTTTTCTGACGTTAAAATACTACTAACCACACAAGCTCATTATGATCATATGGGTGCAATGGCAGCTATCAAAAACCAAACAGGAGCAAAAATGATGATCGATGCCCAAGATGCAGAGGTTATGGCAGATGGAGGCAAATCTGATTATGCATTGGGTGGTGCAACCGTTTATCAGCCCGTAATCGCCGATCGGTTATTAGGTGATGGGGATACCGTACAGTTAGGTGAAATGAACCTCATTATGCTTCACCATCCCGGGCATACCAAAGGTTCCTGCAGTTTTTTATTTGATGTTAAGGATAATCAAAAGACATACAAAGTGTTAATAGCAAACATGCCAACAATTGTTACACCAAAAAACTTCTCTGAAATATCTGATTATCCAGGCATTGCAAAAGATTACGCATATACGCTGGATGCTATGAAAAACCTATCGTTTGATATCTGGCTTGCCTCACATGCCAGCCAGTTTGCGCTTCATACTAAACATACGCCGGGCGAAGACTATAACCCAACTGCTTTTATTGACAGAAAGGGCTACGATACTGCTATTAGTAATTTGCAAAATGTGTTTAATAAGAAAGTCGAAATTAAATAGCTAAAATTATATCACCCAAACAAGAGGAACGAATGACATGGCTCATAAAGATTAATGGATTATGCCACTTTGTAAAACCTTCTTCCACCAATTAACACAAGCAAAGCGAGTAAACTGCAGCCCATCAATCCAAAGGTCATCGGAAGCATTGTTTTAATGTCGAGTGTTCCGATAAGGATAGTTGCTACCGAGCCCAGCCCCATTTGAATAAAGCCCAGTAAAGCAGCAGCACTTCCTGCGTTCTGAGTAAAGGGCTTCATGGCAAGTGCAGAAGCATTCGGCATTACAAATCCAATGGGCGCCAAAAAACAAAACAACATCGCCGTAACGCTCCAGAAACCACCAATATTCAATAGCGCAGCTGTGATGAGCACTAAGCCAAATATATTTTGAAATACAAATACACCAGTTACAATTTGCTCGCTGCTATAATGTTTCATGAGTAAATTATTCAATTGTGATGCCCCAATAAGTCCGAAAGCGATGAAAGCAAAGAGAAAGCCATACTGCTGCTGACTAAGGTGATAGTTACCCATGAAAATTCCGGGCGAGCTTGCTATATAAGTAAAAAGGCAGCCGAAGCTGATGGCTCCCGAAATGGAATAGACCATGAAATATCCTTCCTTCACCACTGCCCGGTAACCGTTAATTACTGAAAAGAAATTAAGCGAGTGTTCCTTATCCGCGGCTCTGCTCTCCGGAAGGAAGAAAAACACACCAAGCAAAATTACAGCGATTAAAATAGTCAAGACTATAAAAATTGCCTGCCAGCCGAACCACGCAGTAATGTAGCCTCCAATAGTGGGAGCAAGCATGGGTGAAGCACTTAAAACAAGCATCAGAAAGGAAAATATCCTGGCGTTTTCACTTGCCGGAAAAAGATCCCGAACCATGGCCGTTGCCGCAACCGAGGCTGCACAGGCCCCAATTGCCTGGAAAAAACGAAGGACAATCAACACCTCGATAGAGGCCGCAAAGGAACAGCCTATAGAGGCGATACAATAAAAGATAAGTCCGGCATACAAGGGTGCTTTCCTGCCAAACCTGTCCAGGATGGGTCCGTAGGCCAATTGGCCGATAGCGATGCCGATAAAAAAAGAAGACAAAGAAAGTGCGACGTTACTTACCGAAGTATTCAAAGAATGAGCAATCTCCGGGAATCCGGGTAAGTACATATCGATGGAAAAGGGCACTACAGCAGTTAGAAGTCCGAGAATTAATATGGTGAGGAATTTTCTTTTTTTAGTCATTATTTAAAATAGAGGTATCTGTTAAGTGGGTGATGCGATGCTCATCTCCCCAGTCTGACAGGGATTGGAGTACAGGTTGCAGGCTAAGGCCGAGGGGAGTTAAGCAATATTCAACTTTTGGAGGGACTTCCCGATATACGATGCGCTCTATCAGTCCGTCGCTTTCAAGTTCCCGAAGCTGCAGCACAAGGATACGTTCAGAAATATTCGGAATGGAGGTTTTCAGCTGACTGTAACGCATAGTTCCGGCAACCAATCTCCACAAAATGGAAGGCTTCCATCGACCTCCAATCACATTTAAGGTATAGGCCATACCGCATCCCTGGTTCAATGCAATTTCATTCTCAAGGTTCTTAGAGCTCTCTTTTCGCATAACTTACATTTATGTTAGTACCTAACAATTTTATCGGTACGGGCAAATCTAGTGGTTTACATTTAGTTTCGCTGCATGAAAAAATTATCAGATATGGAAACATTGCAAAATAAGGTTGCCCTCGTTACAGGCGGCAGCAGAGGCATTGGTGCAGCCATCGTTGAACGACTGGCCGAACAGGGAGCAATTGTGCACTTCACCTATGTGAACGAACAGCAGAAGGCAGAAGAAACCGTCGGCTTGCTCAACGAACAGGGGTATCAAACAAGGGCGATCCGGGCAGATAATGCCGTCGACGGAGAAATAACTAAGGTGATCGAAAGAATTATCAAAGAACATGGGCGCTTCGACATTCTTATTAACAGCGCCGGGATATTTATGGGAAAGCCTTTTCATGAGCATACCATGGACGACTTTGACGCCATCTTTGCCGTAAACGTTCGTTCGGTGACAGAGGCTTGCCTGGCTGCGGCTAAATGGATGAACCCGAATGGAAGAATTGTAACCATCGGTAGCGGCATGGCCGACAAAGTGCCATTTGCTGGTGCAACATTATACACGATGAGTAAGAGCGCCTTACAAGGACTTACAAAAAGCCTGGCAAGAGAACTCGGGGCGAAGAAAATCACCGTGAACCTTGTTCAACCGGGCTCTGTAAATACCGATATGAATCCGGAGGACTCCGATTCTGCAGATTTTCAGAGGAGCTTGATGGCTATCCCTAAATACGGTCGCCCGACGCATATTGCTGCTATGGTTTCTTATTTAGTGAGTGAGAATGCTGCCTATACTACCGGAGCAGTGTTTACGATTGATGGGGGTGCAAATAGCTAAGAAGGGCTAAATTTAAATTTTCCGAAGTTCACCTTAGGGACTCTGCGCGGTTATCCAGAATAGATTCTCCGTTTGTATTTTATGTATGAGTGAAGTCTCTGCTCATTTTCGTAGAAGACGGATCGAAAATATTAGGTGTAAATGCGAAGAGTTCCAAGGTTTGGGACGGCGTCTCCTCATAAACAGCCTACTTAAAATTCAACACAACAATATAAAATCATTACAGAAAGTCGGATTTGTGTAAGATAAAGTCTTAATACTGCAATGAAAAAGAATCGATCGTGTTTAAATTTGCAATAGTGGCGACTAAATACTCCACCAATATATAAACCAAACCTATAATGAAAAGATATTGCTTTGCGATAGATTTAGTTGATGACGATCAATTAATAAACGAGTATGAAGACTGGCATAAAAACAGTTGGCCCGAAATAACCAAAAGCATAAAAGACAGCGGCATCATCAACATGGAAATTTATCGCACCGGCGACCGGCTCTTCATGATAATTGATGCAGATGCAAGTTTTTCATTGCAGAGGAAATCTGAGATGGACGCATCCAACCCGAAGGTACAAGAATGGGAGGCCTTAATGTGGAAATTTCAAAAGTCGCTGCCATGGGCAAAAGAAGGAGAAAAGTGGGTTTTAATGAGTAAAATTTATCAGCTTAACTGAAAGCTATCTTGGATCTATCCTGAGAATTCACACCGTCAACATGTAAATAAAACTGTAATACTTACAATTTATGAACCGAAGAAAGCTTTTAAAAAGCCTCGCTGCAGCTATTCCGGCCCTGTGCCTGTCCGATGAATTAAAGGCAGCGCATTTTCTGGCAAGCAGTCCAATGCCTGAACCATTTATGAAGGGTCCGTTTAGCCCAACATGGGAATCCTTGCAACGATATAAAACACCGGCATGGTATCAGGATGCCAAGTTCGGATTATGGGCTCACTGGGGGCCGCAGTGTCAGCCTGAGGCTGGCGACTGGTATGCCAGAGGAATGTACCAGGAAGGTTCAAGACAATATAAATATCATCTTCAAAAATACGGGCACCCTTCCGAGTTTGGTTTTAAGGATGTTATAAATACCTGGAAAGCTGAGAAATGGAATCCTGAAGAGTTGGTGTCACTCTATAAAAATGCCGGTGCAAGATATTTTGTTGCCATGGCAAATCACCATGATAATCTGGACATGTATAAAAGCAAGTACCAGAAACAATGGAACACTACTAAGGTGGGACCCAAAAAGGACATCATCGAAGGCTGGGCGAAAGCAGCAAAAAGAAATGGACTCCCTTTCGGGGTAAGCGTACACGCTGCTCACGCATGGAGTTGGTTTGAGACGGCGCAGCGATCAGACAAAGCAGGGAAATACGCCGGCATTCCCTACGATGGAAAGCTCAGCAAAAAAGACGGAAAAGGAACATGGTGGGATGGGATGGATCCGCAAGAACTCTACGCCCAAAATCATCCCCTCAGCAAAAACAGCGAAAATGATGGTATGATCCATCAGCAATGGCATTGGGGAAACGGTGTTACTCCTCCTTCACAGGAATATATCGATAAATTCTACAATCGTACCATCGATCTTATTAATCGTTATGAACCAGATCTGATCTATTTTGACGATTCGCAATTTCCAATGTGGCCAATAAGTGATATCGGTTTAAAAATCGCTGCTCATATGTATAACAAAAGCATTAAAGACAAAGGCTATCTGAGCGCGGTGATTAACGGAAAAATACTCGATGAGAATCAGCGTAAAGCAATGGTTTGGGACATTGAACGCGGACAGAGCAATACCATTGAACCTCTGCCATGGCAAACCTGCACCTGTATCGGAGGCTGGCATTACGATCGGGGCATATATGATCGAAAGGCTTATAAATCTGCTAAATCTGTAGTGCATACACTCGCCGATGTTGTAAGTAAAAACGGAAATCTTCTTTTAAACATTCCTGTAAGAGGCGATGGTTCTATTGATGAACAGGAACACAGTATAGTTGAGCAAATTGGCGCCTGGATGAATACACACGGCGAAAGTATTTACGGTACCCGTCCATGGAAAGTATTTGGTGAGGGTCCTGCCCAGGAGAAGGCGGCTCCATTATCCGCCCAGGGCTTCAATGAAGGCAAAGGAAAACCTTTTACTTCGGAAGACATCAGGTTTACCACAAAAGGCGAAACCTTGTATGCCATTGTAATGGGCTGGCCGGAAAACGGAAAAATTAGCATCAAGAGTTTGGCAAAAGATAATCCATTACGACCAAATACTATCAACCGAGTAGATATGTGCGGAGGTGGACAACTTGATTTTAAACGCACTTCGTCCGGCTTAGAAATCTCCTTACCGGAAAATAAGCTGGGAAATGAGTATGCTTTTGCAGTTAAAATAGCTTAAAATACCGAAAGTTGGCATACCGATGCTATTCAACATAATGTAAAAATGGTGAGTAGAGATGCAAACCTGTGCGGATTGCGCGAATATCTCTGTCGCTGAGGGAGGCAGCATTTTCTTTAATAGAAAGAAGATGCCCTCCACGGCGAGCCCCATATTTTTCTTGGGACTCACTCCTATTAATAGCTTATATTTCTTTTAATAAGCGAGAACACCCTCCCATTGGTACTGATCTTTTCCTCAACCCAATTTTTATGCAGATCGAATAAATAGTCGTGTAATGTGAGCTCGGCAAATACCGTATCGCCTTTTGTAATTCTGAAATGTTCTGTTTTAATTTTTTGCTTGTAGTCGTTAAAACTAGTTTTATAAAATTCGTATAACTGGTTTTTTGAATCATACCATCTGGATTCCACCTCGTTCCCTTTCGAATCAAAATCAAACTCGATTCTTCTGGTTTGTACGTTATTTTTATCAAAAGCCAGCAATTCAGTTCTTCTCCAAAGGCTATCGTATTTCAGAATGGTCCTTTCTGTAAATGTACCATCGCTTTTTTTACCAAGTATTTCTGCGGTATGGTTTTCGTTATTATAAGTCTGGGTAACAAGATAATTTAAAGCA
This sequence comes from uncultured Pedobacter sp., assembly GCA_965650335.1. Taxonomy (GTDB): domain Bacteria; phylum Bacteroidota; class Bacteroidia; order Sphingobacteriales; family Sphingobacteriaceae; genus Paradesertivirga. The sequence continues at coordinate 20,767 of CBFGOI010000076.1, forward strand.
CCAGTTTGTTTGGTGGATATTAACTGGCCGAGTTTATTATAAGTATATAAGGTGCGACTTCTAACCGATCTATCATTCTCGTAAGAAATGAGTTCAATTAAATGACCTTTCTTATCATAAGTATCCACCCAGGCTGGCAGTACCTTTTCGCCCATATGATTGTAATTCACCTGTCCCACAATTCTGCCTCTGCGATTAAACATCTGCACGCTTCTAGATATGGGTCGTTCTTCGATGATTTTATCACTTCGCGGGACTAATGAATATTTAATTGTTTCGACTTTTTTAGGTCGTCCAAAATACTTTTCGGGTGTATACCGCGGAGCGGAGCAGCCCAACAATAAAAACATTAGAGCGATAGAAAGGAGACCGACTTTAAATGGCTTGAGATTCATGATTCTGTATGCAGATGCTTATCTTAAAAGACATTCGAGATACCCGACAAATCAACCCGGCTTTTCTTTTTTGATCTTTTAAAGATAGGATTTATGCTGAATTATAAACTCAGACCTTTCTTAATCTATACAATGGTTCAATTTATGCAATACACTTAAAATAATTTAAGAGCGGCTGATGATCCACAATTTTGTAAATTTGCTCAATCACTTGGAATGTCTGAAACGTTCCTCAACCAATTTAACTCAAGAAAACAGAATTCAATGATTACACAAAAATTCAGACTCGCGCTGCTGTTCATAGTTTTCATAACACTGAAGCTTACTTCCTTTGCAAAAGAAGTATTTCCCGATGGAACGCCTATACCCGAGTGGTTCCGGCAAAACAAACTTACAGATATCAGTAAATTGGGGAAGCAGTATCGTATTACCGACTATAATCTTGCAAACGACAGTACTGTCATCCAGACAAAGCTCATTCAAGCTGTTATAGATAAAGCCTCTGAAAACGGCGGCGGCGTTGTAGTCATTCCCAAAGGAACTTTCATGAGTGGCTCGCTGTTTTTCAAAAAGGGCACGCACCTGCATCTTGAAGAAGGGGCCAAGCTAAAAGGCAGCGACGACATCAGCAATTTCCCGCTAGTGATGACCCGTATGGAGGGACAAACACTGAAATATTTTGCAGCCCTGGTAAATGCCGATGGGCTTGACGGATTTACCATTTCGGGCAAGGGAATCATCGACGGCAACGGATTACGTTACTGGAAATCGTTCTGGTTGAGGCGCGAATTTAATCCGAAAACCACCAATATGGATGAAATGAGACCGAGGCTTGTATTTATCTCAAACAGCAGGAATGTGCAGCTTTCGGGCGTAAAATTAATGAACTCGCCTTTCTGGACGACTCACCTTTATAAATGCGAAAACATAAAACTTCTCGATCTGTACATATACTCCCCGGAAAAACCCGTAAAAGCACCGAGTACTGATGCAGTGGATATAGATGCTTGTAAAAACGTTTTGATCAAAAACTGCTATATGTCGGTTAATGATGATGCAGTAGCATTGAAAGGCGGGAAAGGTCCGCATGCAGACAAGGACCCAACTAATGGTGCCAACGAAAACATCATTATAGAAGACTGCACGTACGGATTCTGTCACGGCGCCTTAACCTTCGGAAGCGAGTCAGTGCACGACCGCAATATCATTTTGCGCCGGATCAAGGTAAACCGTGCAGAGCGTTTACTTTGGCTTAAAATGCGTCCCGACACTCCGCAGAATTACGAATATGTGCTGGTCGAAGACATCCAGGGTCATGACATTGGCAACTTTATATTCATACGGCCATGGACACAGTTCTTCGACTTGAAAGGGGAACAGATATCGGGGACCTCTACCGCCCATCACATCACCATGCGAAATATAAAACTTGATTGTGAAAACTTTTTTAACGTAGGCATTGCAGATAAGAATAGCAATACTGAAGGGTACAAATCTAAGTTGTCGGACTTTAGATTTGAAAATATTGAAGTAACAGCGAAGAATTTCCTTGAAATAGACACTTCCATCATAGAAAACTTCAAACTGAAAAACGTAGTCGTTAATAAGAAAAAGGTTTCTAAAAAATAGTTTTCGCTTACGACCTGCTGACAGAAAAGCATTAAGCATTTTCTGAACAAGGTACGGTGTTTTGAGTCTTAGCATCAGCTAAGACTTTTTTTATTTTAAGACATAGGTCTTAGCATCAGCTAAGACCTATGTCGTGAATCAGGCATCCGGTATTTCGGGTTCTACCAGTTTAACGAGTTTTTCCAGCGAT
>CBFGOI010000077.1:0-22972 GCA_965650335.1 uncultured Pedobacter sp.
AACTTGTTATGATGCTTCGGGTGAAAGATGGATTGTACTTTGTGCATGAGTGGCTTGCTTGTTTTGAAAAGCTGGTGGATGAAATTGTAGCCTTAGATAATGGATCGACGGATGGTACTTACGAAATATTGAAAGCTCATCCTAAGGTAGTGGATGTTTTACGAACGGAAGGGTATAATGAAGGGCGGGATAAAAATTTGTTGTACAGCTATGTTCGTAAACGTAATCCTGATTGGTGTATGTGGCTAGATGTTGACGAGATTTTTGAGTCCAACCTCACGCGCAAGCATTTTGATAAGTTGATGGCGAGCAAGGTTGTAACGAGATATGCCTTCCGGCGATTTCATTTCATAAACCGCGAATATTTCGCAGGTTCCTGGTTCAGATTAAACTATTCCGCGGGACACGACAGAATAATGTGGAGAGAACAGCCTTCAGGCTATTTTGAAAATAAAATTTTAGATTCTCCTAACGTAAAAGGCATCAAAGGATTGAAAATGCCGACAAATTTTAGACTAAAGCATCTGGGATATATTAGTAAAGAATTGGTCGATAAGAAGGCCGAAGTTTACCGCGCCATTACCACGGAAATAGAGCCCACGCTGCAGCAGATGTATTTAAAAAATGAAAGACCGATTAAGTGGATAGACAACAGAAATAGCTTAAATGTAATTATGCTGAATAATTTGCTGTACTGTCTTCAGATAAGTCAGGTATTTCCAAAGCTTATTAAGCGGATTAAAATAATATTAATAAAGCAATTTGGCCAAAAGCCCAAAACAGTCTCTGTTAATTAATCGAAATAACGAAACGTGATTTAATGCATCTACCTGATGATGAATTATATTATTAAGATTTTTAATTATCAGTTCTACTTGAAAGAGTTATTGGTAATATTCTTCACATATCTGCTGATGGAGAATATCTTTTCATGGCTGTTACTGCCTAATTCGGCTATCCTGTTGGCTTATGAAAAAGGACTCAGTATTTTGATCTATGCCTATGTTATGTTCTATTTCAGAAATCTAAAACTGAATGAACAAATATATATAGGACTTTTTACGGGTGTTGTTTTAATGCTGGTGTTTGAATCAATGCTTAAATATGGTTCGTACTTTCAGCAGTTTACTTTGTTTACCGTGTTATTTCCGGTGGTGTTTATCATTTATATAAAATGTGTCTGCCGCTCTTTAGATCTTGACCCGCTCGAGTTTATCGCAAAATTTTATCTTACCATTTATGCGGCCTTTATGCTCATATACGGCAGAGGCTTTTCTTTCAGTCTGGAGCAGGTAAGTATGAAAGATTATGGGCCCTTTTCAGGCGATAGCCGCATTATTCACGCCAGATCGGTTCTGATGATGATTATTCCTCTATTGTGGTACCTCAATAAATTTATCAACTTAAATAAGTTTAAATATTTGCTCCCTGTTATCTTTTGTTTAACTGTTATTGTTATTCATCAGCACCGTTCTGTTTGGGCCTGCACCATTGTCGCTCTCCTGGTTTATTTGTTCCTCAGTCTTAGAAATAAAATTGCTCAAATCCCGGTAGTGTGGAATATGATACTGGCTGGGGCTTTTGTTTTTATACTAACCTGGTTTTTTGTTTACAACTTATATCCCGGCCTAACTGATTTTTTAGGGGAACGGTTTAGCGAAATATTTGATCCTGCAAAAGAAGGGGGAACCGGAGGATTCAGAATTCAACAACGCGAGGTCTACGGCAAACTCTTCCTGCAAAGGCCCATTTTCGGCTGGACGTTCGACGGGTTTTACATGCCTAATCCGATGGTTGATTGGTGGCCTCCAAATACAGGTCAGCATTTCCATGAAGGTTATATAGAAATGCTGTTTTATCATGGAGTTGTGGGCTTATTGTTAAAGTATTGGTTCCTTATTTATCTGCTCTGCAAAGCCTTTAGTAAGCAACTTTCGCAGGAATCAATTATTCTGATTGCTTTTTCCATAACTGGCATCGTGTTTTCGTTCAGCTATGTTCTTCCATTGATTTTTTGGGGGCACCTGGGAATGTGTTTGTATTACCTGGAAAAAAAATCAACAAGCTTAGAGTCAATAATGGTTCCTGCTTTCTTCGAATTAGATGAGGAGGTCAGGACATTGCCAAAATTAATTTCTACTCAGTAAGTAAGGATTATGGATCATATATGTACCTGGTTATGTGCCGATAAAAAAGGTGAAGAAAGTATTTTTCCGCAAAGCGGACAAAAATCATCCAGCCAAAGTCATCAAAATATTTACTGGCGTTGCCTTCTTTTATTTTTTGCTACGAGCAGGCGATTTAATAAACATGAAAAGCATGTATTGTTTACCAATGTAACCCATCTGCCTGAAGTTGATGGTCAACAGATAAGGGATACATTAGTTGATCTTCAGGTAGATATAATCTATACGGATTTTAAATACAAAACACCGAAAGGATATTTTGAACTATTTCAAAATCAATTCTATGAGTTTTCTATTCTGGAATACATTGTTGAAAACAATAAAAATCCCGATGACAATTACTTAGTATTAGATTCTGACTGTATCTTTTTGCGGTCCGCCCGGGAATTATTTAATGAAGCGAAAGAAAGGGGTTTTCTTTCTTTCGAAGACGATTGTACAACCGAACTGGTGATACACGGCTTGAGCCGAAAAGATATGAAATCTTTATATGAAGATCTGTTAAACGAGAGAGTGGATGAAATTCCAGGTTATCATCTGGGGGAATTTTTACTGGCGAGCGTCAAGAATATCAATGTCATTTTTTCTGGATTCCTGGAATTATGGCCCGAACTTCTGAGACGGCATCGGGCAGGACTTCCAAAGTTTAATGAGGAAGCACAGACTTTAAGCTTTCTGTATTATAAAAATAATTTTAAGGCTTCTACCAGCAAAACTTTAATGAGACGAATTTGGACCAACCCCGTGTTTTACCGGGATGTTGAACCAACGGATATTGGCGTAGCAATATGGCACCTTCCAGCTGAGAAGCAATTTGGCTTATCTGATTTATATCAGATTATAATCAATAAGTCAGCTGATTATGGCTCGCTTTTGAGCAATGAGGCCTATCTATCTTTGGTTCAAAAGGTGCTCGGAATACCTGGTCTGTCCCTATCAATGAAGTTGAGATATTATATGCTGAGTTATTACCGGGCTTTGAAAAAAAGAGCAATAAAAAAAATGATGACGAAAGCAGCGATGTAGCAGATTGAACATGAGAATAGCAGTACTGTTGGCCACATTTAATCGGAAAGAAAAGACCCTTGCTTGTTTAAAAAACCTCTTTAAACAAACACTTTCGCATGGTGTGGAACTAGATGTTTTTCTAACCGATGATTCATCTTCTGACGGCACTACGGATGCCGCAAAAAAAGAATTCCCCTCAGTAAAAGTGTTTTTCGGAAATGGTTCACTTTTTTGGGCGGGTGGGATGCGTAACTCATGGCAAAAAGCACTCGAAACTCATCCCGATTATTATCTTTTACTTAATGACGATACAACCTTAGAGCCAGATGCGATAGCGCGATTACTTCGCTTCGATGCAAATAATGCCAGGCCAGCGACTATTTGTATTGGAAGTACTATTGATGATTCTAAGGACGAGATATCTTATGGTGGCCGGAAGTTGTATCACCGAAAAAGAGTACAAAGTTTTAACGTTTACAGTGATACAGAATTTTTAGAATGTGATCTGGCCAACGCAAATATTATGCTTATTCCGGCCTCAATAGTACATGAAATAGGAATTTTAGCTAATGAGTATACGCACAGCATAGCTGATTATGATTACACATTGAGAGCAAGAAAAGCAGGTTTTCAGGTAGTTGTTGTACCTGGGATTCTTGGACATTGTGCAGACGATCATGGAAATAACTGGAAGTCGGCCAATACCTCATTAAGAGAGCGGATAAATTATCTTAAGAGTCCTAAAGGCCTGGCATATTCTGAATATTTGCATTTTATAAAAACTCACTTCCCAACACACTTACCGGCGGCTTTTCTAAAGCTGTGGCTCAAAACATTGTTTCCTATAGTATGGGATAAATTTAAAAGGTCTTAATAAAAATGGAGAATGCAATTACCATCGGTGTTTTTTGCTATAACAGGGCATCGAAATTGAAAACATGTATAAATGCTTTGCTGAAAAATCCTGAGTGCCCCGAGATGGAAATCATTTTTTTTAGCGACGGATATAAAAACGAAAGTGATAAACAAGACGTAGCTGAAGTTCGAGACTACATTGATTCTATGACCGGGTTCAAAAACGTGATTAAACATTACCGGGAAACTAATTTTACCACAGGTCCCAATTTTCGTGAAGGATTGAGCTATTTAAGCAATAACTACGAACGATTCATCATTGTTGAAGACGATCTGGTGGTATCTCCAAACTATATAAAGTATCTGTCGGATGGATTAGAGTTTTATAAAGACCAGAAATCTGTTTTTTGTATCACAGCTTACGTTTTTCCTGTAAAGGCAATACATTATCCTTACGATTCCATCGTATATAAACGTTTTTGTTCTTACGGCTGGGGCGGTTGGGGAGATCGATTTCAAACCGTTATATGGGATCATGATGAACTGAATAGATTGATGAATACATCACCAGGCTTTAAGCCACGATTAAATGCAGAAGGCTATGATTTGGTGAGGATGTTAAAAAAACAGATCAATGGTGTTATCTCAACCTGGGATGTGCAATTACAAGTACATGTGGCAGAGAATCGTTTAAAAGTTATTTATCCCGTGTTATCTAAAGTGAAGAACATTGGATTTGATGAGGAGTCTACAAATACTTTTGGGGTTAACTATTTGGTAAGTCCCTTTGATGATGGAGCGCAACGCGAATTCAAGTTCTGTAACGCGGAAATGATCGTTCCAGAACTGCAAAAGCAGATAAAGAAACCATATAGCTTGCCTCAGCTGATAAAAAGAAAAATTATAAATTCTATTATTAAAACTACCAGACAAGTCAAACAAGCGTTTAATTAAATTTAAGATCCCATAAATTGAAAGTTTTAGTTATACATACAAAATACCGGTTTAACGGGGGTGAGGACAGCGTGGTTCTCAATGAAATCAAACTACTTGAATCGCTTGGCAACGAGGTGCATTTGTTACAGTTTTGCAACGACGGCAATACATTTTTGAAAGTTTTGCAATTGCCCTTTAATTATGCGGCATTTTCATTAACGAGGAAAACTCTTTCTGCATTTAAACCGGATATCATCCACATTCATAACCTGCATTTTGCAGCTTCGCCATCTGTATTATATGCGATAAAGAAGCATAAAGTGCCCTTTGTAATGACCTTGCATAATTATAGGTTATTGTGCCCTTCGGCGACACTCTTCGCAAATGGTAAACTATTCTTAGACTCGGTAAAAAAATTATGGCCATCAAAGGCCATACAAAAACGGGTTTATCTTAATTCAAAAATACTCACTTTCTGGCTCAGTATATCCATGGCAATGCACCAGGTATTACGTACTTGGCAATTGCCTGGGCGGTTCATTGTTTTAGGAGAGCACTCAAAAGATCTATTTATAAATTCTAAATTAGGAATTAGCGCTGAGCGCTTTGTTGTGAAGCCTAATTTCTGTTACGCTCAGGTAATTAATGAAAAAATATCAACCGAGAAATACTATCTCTATGTTGGAAGACTTAGTGAAGAAAAAGGTATAAGGGTTCTGCTTAAAGCTTTCGCAATCAACAGACTATCCTTGAAAATAGTTGGGACGGGCCCGCTGGAAAGCACCGTCCGAAGATATGCTGCGCAGTATGTCAACATACATCATAGTGGGAGCTTGAACAATGCGGATGTGCACAGACTGTTAAAGAACGCATCTGCTTTGATCTTTCCATCCTTATGGTACGAAACTTTTGGAATGACAATTATAGAGGCATTTGCAAACGGAACTCCGGTAATTGCCTCCAATCTTGGACAATTGAAAACCCTAGTAAGCAATCAATACAATGGTTTGCATTTTGAACCGGGAAATGAATCTGATTTAATCAAAAAAGTAGCTTTGTTTGAAAATTTTTCTAACAAAATCAGACTTAGCTATCGTGAAAACGCCTATAAAACCTATCTGCAAAAGTTTAGTCCTGAAGTAAATGCTCAACAATTATTATCAATTTACGCCTCAGTAATAAGCGCTTCAATCCCCTAAAACTATTATTTTTTATTTCAATCAATACATCTAGTCCAATGTTAGACAAAGTTTGAAGGATAGTTGGTCATGAATAAGTTATTTACCGTTTTAGTCAGAATTTTTCTATTAGCGATTATAATTCTCCTTGGAAAATCAGATGCATTTTCAGCTAATTATTATTTTTCATCTAGTGAGGGAAATGATTCGCGTACGGCGAAAGAGGCAAGAAACAGTCTCAGCCCGTGGAAAAGTCTGTCGAAGCTGAATAACGTTTTTTCTATTTTGCAGCCCGGCGATTCTGTGCTTTTTAAACGAGGAGATCTTTTTGAAGGATCTATCATCCTTACAAAATCCGGTGGCAGTTTACCGATAGTTTTTTCAGCTTACGGTAATGGCTCCAAGCCTGAAATATCTGGTTTTAAAAAACTTGAGAACTGGACCGCATCTGGTACTGGAATTTGGGAGACAACAGTTGAATCTGCGGTGAATATGCTCCTTGTCAATGGGTCGGTAAAAGCCCTTGGACGCTATCCGAATGCAAACGCGTCTAATAAAGGATATCTCAATTTTGAAAGTTTTAACGGTAAAACATCCATCACCGATAATGAATTATCATCAAATATTAACTGGTCTGGCGGGGAAGTGGTGATCAGAAAAACACGCTGGGTACTTGACAGAAATTCCATTATTTCTCATTCAGGTAACACGATTAATTATGCGTCGCAGTCAGGATATGAGCCCGCTAATGGATACGGCTATTTTATTCAAAACCATCCCTCAACTTTAGATATGAATGGCGAATGGTATTATAATGCGTCGATACAAAAACTGGGGATTTATACGGGCAGTGTGAATCCTTCTACTCTTGTAATCAAGGCTGCCACTATTCCCACATTAGTTCAAATCGATAATCAAAACATGATTGTATTTGATAATCTATTATTTACCGGGGCTGCATCAACCGCATTTAATATCAGTAACTCATCGGCGATCAGGCTCAGCAATTGTGATATCCGGTTTTCGGGAAAAGATGCGATAAATGCTGTCGGCGCCACAAATTTCGTCGTGGAGAACACCACAATCACCCACACCAATAACATTGCCTTTAAGGCAGATAAGTGTAATTACGCTATCATCCGGAATAATACAATTCGCTTTACCGGAATGGTTCCGGGTATGGGCGAGGGCGACAGCGGATCTTATGAAGGTTTACTGATAGGTGGCGATAATAATTTGGTGGAGTATAATGTGATTGACAGTACCGGCTATGTTCCTTTATCCTTTGGCGGAAACAACGTTGTTATCAAAAACAATTTTATTAAGAATTATGCTTTGGTAAAAGACGTTGGCGGCGCAATTTATACCTGGAATAACGGACCCAATGCGCCAGTAAACTTTGGTAGAACAGTATCCGGAAATATTATTCTTAACGGAAAAGGAGCAGGCGAGGGAACGCCGGAACCCGATAAACTATTTGCTCATGGCATTTATATGGATGATAATGCAAGTAATGTTGAAATCACATCCAATACGGTAGCAGATTGTGCCACTTATGGAATATATATTCATAACGCTCATGATATAACCATTAAGCAGAATACTGTTTACAACAATGGTGTTCAGCTGGTATTGGAGCACGATAACATTGCAGCGGATAAACTCATCTACAATATCAGTTCAACCGACAATATTTTCTTTGCAAAAACGGTATCACAACTTGTTGCAGAGTTTAAAACCAAGAATGACGACATCCGTAATTTCGGCACCTTTGACAATAACTATTACAGCCGGCCCATAGATGATAATGCGGTTATAAAGGTTTTGCAACAGGTAAATGGCGTGTACAGCTATAACAGTATGTCGTTGGAAACCTGGAAGTCTCTTTATGGCAAAGATCAGCAGTCGAAGAAATCTGTGCAGGAAATACCGGAATTCACAGTAAGTAAGCTTATCGGCAGTAATAAAATCAGTAACGGATCATTTAATGAAAATATAAATGGCCTGTATGTTTATTCCGCCTCAGCTACTGCCAAAACAGCCTGGAGCACAGGGAAATTAGATGGCGGGGCTTTGGAAATTTCGTTTTCAAATGTAACTGATAAAGCGAATCGAGCAGCTTTGATCATCAGCATTGGAGCAATTACCAAAGACAAAAAGTATCAATTGAAATTCAGTCTGCTTGGTACTAACACCTACAAAACTTTATCAGCTTTTTTGCGACAGAGTGTGGGCTCCTACGCTGATTTATCCGAAAGGAAAAGCAAAACTATCACTGCTGGCAGAACAGAATATGAATTAATTTTTACTTGCACAGCAGCTGAAAACGAAGCGAGTATAGTGTTCGATATTGAAGAACAAGCAGATCCTCTGTATTTTGATAACATTACTTTGCATGAAGTGGAAGGGATTGCTTCCAATCCTGATAATTATATTCGATTTTTCTATAATCCCTCAACTACTGATAGAAGTTTTCCATTAACGGCGCCGGGTATGGATCAAAGAAAAAAAATTTACACGGGCACCTTAACACTTGGTCCGTTCGCTTCGTCCGTTTTGATGAATCTGGATGGCAAGCTTGAAATGCCTACGGGTCAGTGCCCCGGCAGCGGCAATATTAACAGGGAAGTTTGGGCTGGTATTGCAGGTGCTGATGTGTCTGATATTCCTTTACAACGTGTTCCGTTCAGTTCCACGCAATTAAATTCTTTTGAAATTCCTGCGAATACTGCCGATGAATATGGATCACGCATACGCGGATATGTATGTCCGCCAATTACAGGTAATTACACGTTTTTTGTAGCAGGAGATGATGCTGTCGAGCTTTTTTTAAGTAGCGATGATCAACCGAATAACAAAGTCAAAATAGCGAATGTTGCAAGCTGGACAAATGAACGCGAATGGTACAAATTTCCCTCTCAAAGATCAGCCCCGGTTTATTTAAAAGCTGGAAATGATTATTATATTGAAGCCTTACATAAAGAAGAAAATGGGGGCGACCATTTATCGGTTGCCTGGAAGAGGCCTGATGATATTTTTGAAGGTCCGATTGAAGGGAAGCATCTTATTCCATATTTTGCATCGTCTACAAGTTCGAGTCTTAATGAGGAAAAGGCTCTGGAAAACCAGAATACATTTATCAGTGTCTTTCCAAACCCTATAAGGGAACAGGCCACGCTGGAATTCTTTGGGTCCGAATCGGGTATGGCAATTGTAAATCTATACGATTTACAAGGAAAATTTATTGATCAACTCTTCAGAGGGGCCGCACCACCCGGTATAAAAAAGAGCTTAGCAATAAACGCCCAAACTATCCCAAATGGGATGTACCTCATTAGGGTAAATACTGGAAAAGCAATACTTACCAGGACGATTATTGTACAAAAGTGATATTAACTAAGGTGCAGTTAATGATGGTAAGTAGTCAGTTTTTTCTTTAAGATAATATAAATAAACACGGGTCCGTAGTATAAATATCTTCGCCACATTCGTCGAGGTTCATTTATTAAACGTCCCAGCCATTCTAATCCTAGTTTAATCCAGATATTCCCAGGACGTTTAATTGTGCCAGCGTAAAAGTCGAATACCGCCCCTATAGAACATATAAATTTTGCGTTGACCTCTTCTTTAAATCTAATAGCCCATTTTTCCTGTTTTGGAGCTGTCATTCCAATAAATAACACATCGGGGCTAAACTCATTAATTTCATGAATCATTTTTGAGCTGTCTTCCTCGGAAAAAAATGCTTTGAACGGAGGTGCGTATGACATTACGTGGATGGCGGGAAATTCAGTCTGTATACGGCTCTTTATTTTTTGCAAAGTAGTTTCTGAAGAACCAAGATAAAAGCATTTTCCTCCGGATGTATTTAATGATTTCAGCAAATGCATATGCAGTACAGAGCCAGATATCTTTCTGATTTTACGTCCCGTTAACAATCTTTCTGCTACCACGATTCCAATCCCGTCAGGAAGCAGAACATCCGACGTTTGAAGTGCTTCTTTAAACGCAAGATCTTTATCAGCCATACAAAAAGAATATTGGTTGATCGTATTGATAGTAAGTTTCGTGCGTGTAGGAACATCATCGAGTATTCCTGTAAATAGGTTATAACCTAATGGATCTGTTGTGGTAATCATGAGATAAGTTTTAAGCGTTCAGATAGATGATTTAAAGCTCCTAATGAAATATTATGAGCGATTTTGCTATAGGTAATGTTACCTCATTTTTGCCGGAGCCACCTTGATGCAAGTCAAGTGTGATATTGATATTTAATGGTTTTTGGATTGATTGTAATTCTTTTATTTGACTTGGTAGGCATGTAATTTTGTTAGAAATGGGGGGAGGGATGCTTGCATTGCAAGCGCTATTTCGATCACACTGAATTTAGTCCTGAAGTAAGTGTTCAACAATTATAGTCGACTTATTTCATTGAATTTCATGATGTTCTTTGCTTTTTGGGTAATCAATAAAACTTATTCTATGTTAAGTAGAGATTGTCTCTTTTTCCAATATATAAACCGTTAATGCCTGCCATCATGATTAAATTATTTCCTGTTTTTATAAGGTTGTTTTTGTGGCTGATTATAAATATTCCGAGTGGATATGCAGCTAATTATTATTTTTCATCAAGTGAAGGAAATGATTCGCGTACGGCGAAAGAGGCAAGAAACAGTCTCAGCCCGTGGAAAAGTCTGTCGAAGCTGAATAACGTTTTTTCTATTTTGCAGCCCGGCGATTCTGTGCTTTTTAAACGAGGAGATCTTTTTGAAGGATCTATCATCCTTACAAAATCCGGTGGCAGTTTACCGATAGTTTTTTCAGCTTACGGTAATGGCTCCAAGCCTGAAATATCTGGTTTTAAAAAACTTGAGAACTGGACCGCATCTGGTACTGGAATTTGGGAGACAACAGTTGAATCTGCGGTGAATATGCTCCTTGTCAATGGGTCGGTAAAAGCCCTTGGACGCTATCCGAATGCAAACGCGTCTAATAAAGGATATCTCAATTTTGAAAGTTTTAACGGTAAAACATCCATCACCGATAATGAATTATCATCAAATATTAACTGGTCTGGCGGGGAAGTGGTGATCAGAAAAACACGCTGGGTACTTGACAGAAATTCCATTATTTCTCATTCAGGTAACACGATTAATTATGCGTCGCAGTCAGGATATGAGCCCGCTAATGGATACGGCTATTTTATTCAAAACCATCCCTCAACTTTAGATATGAATGGCGAATGGTATTATAATGCGTCGATACAAAAACTGGGGATTTATACGGGCAGTGTGAATCCTTCTACTCTTGTAATCAAGGCTGCCACTATTCCCACATTAGTTCAAATCGATAATCAAAACATGATTGTATTTGATAATCTATTATTTACCGGGGCTGCATCAACCGCATTTAATATCAGTAACTCATCGGCGATCAGGCTCAGCAATTGTGATATCCGGTTTTCGGGAAAAGATGCGATAAATGCTGTCGGCGCCACAAATTTCGTCGTGGAGAACACCACAATCACCCACACCAATAACATTGCCTTTAAGGCAGATAAGTGTAATTACGCTATCATCCGGAATAATACAATTCGCTTTACCGGAATGGTTCCGGGTATGGGCGAGGGCGACAGCGGATCTTATGAAGGTTTACTGATAGGTGGCGATAATAATTTGGTGGAGTATAATGTGATTGACAGTACCGGCTATGTTCCTTTATCCTTTGGCGGAAACAACGTTGTTATCAAAAACAATTTTATTAAGAATTATGCTTTGGTAAAAGACGTTGGCGGCGCAATTTATACCTGGAATAACGGACCCAATGCGCCAGTAAACTTTGGTAGAACAGTATCCGGAAATATTATTCTTAACGGAAAAGGAGCAGGCGAGGGAACGCCGGAACCCGATAAACTATTTGCTCATGGCATTTATATGGATGATAATGCAAGTAATGTTGAAATCACATCCAATACGGTAGCAGATTGTGCCACTTATGGAATATATATTCATAACGCTCATGATATAACCATTAAGCAGAATACTGTTTACAACAATGGTGTTCAGCTGGTATTGGAGCACGATAACATTGCAGCGGATAAACTCATCTACAATATCAGTTCAACCGACAATATTTTCTTTGCAAAAACGGTATCACAACTTGTTGCAGAGTTTAAAACCAAGAATGACGACATCCGTAATTTCGGCACCTTTGACAATAACTATTACAGCCGGCCCATAGATGATAATGCGGTTATAAAGGTTTTGCAACAGGTAAATGGCGTGTACAGCTATAACAGTATGTCGTTGGAAACCTGGAAGTCTCTTTATGGCAAAGATCAGCAGTCGAAGAAATCTGTGCAGGAAATACCGGAATTCACAGTAAGTAAGCTTATCGGCAGTAATAAAATCAGTAACGGATCATTTAATGAAAATATAAATGGCCTGTATGTTTATTCCGCCTCAGCTACTGCCAAAACAGCCTGGAGCACAGGGAAATTAGATGGCGGGGCTTTGGAAATTTCGTTTTCAAATGTAACTGATAAAGCGAATCGAGCAGCTTTGATCATCAGCATTGGAGCAATTACCAAAGACAAAAAGTATCAATTGAAATTCAGTCTGCTTGGTACTAACACCTACAAAACTTTATCAGCTTTTTTGCGACAGAGTGTGGGCTCCTACGCTGATTTATCCGAAAGGAAAAGCAAAACTATCACTGCTGGCAGAACAGAATATGAATTAATTTTTACTTGCACAGCAGCTGAAAACGAAGCGAGTATAGTGTTCGATATTGAAGAACAAGCAGATCCTCTGTATTTTGATAACATTACTTTGCATGAAGTGGAAGGGATTGCTTCCAATCCTGATGATTACATCAGATTCTTCTATAATCCTTCGGTCGCCGATAAAGATTTTCAGTTAAACATAACGCTTATTGATGTAAGGAATAAAATTTACACCGGTACTCTAACCCTCGAGGGGTTTGATTCATCCATTTTAATGAGTCCAGACGGAAAAATTGATGGACCTGCTGGTGACCTAGATTTTAGCCAGGAGGAAATTTTATTCACTGTTTTTCCAAATCCTGTTGTAGGAGAGGCAACGCTGGAATTTATTAGTTCTGAATCTGGAGGAGCGATTATAAACATGTACAATTTGCAAGGAAAATTGATAAGTCAATTATTTCAGGGTTCTCTGGCTTCCGGATTAAAAAAGCGCGTACCGATATACGTTCAAAATTTGCAGGATGGCATTTATCTCATTAGGGTAAATACAGGCAAAGCAATAAATACCAGAAGGGTGATTGTGCAAAAATGAGATCTAATGTTTGGAGACTTTAGAAAATGGGGGCAGAGGTGAGATTAAAACGATTTTCGCTCAATAAGTCGAGAAGGGTTATGAACATGAGCCTTCTTCTTGTTTAAGATCATATCTATGATCGAAATGCCCATTTCAGTAAAATCAGTGGAAACGGTAGCTATGCCATTGCCCACGATTTCTTTGATAGGAGTTTCATTATAAGATATAATGCCGATGTCTTCCGCGATGATTAATGACAGGCTCGCTGCTTTCTTTATCAAATAAATTAAATCAGAGTCGTCAACAATTATATAAAGACTTCCTTTTGCCGGAATATAATTGTCAAAACACTGCATCGTTTCGTAATCAAGGCCCTGACTTGCACAGAATTTTTTAACTCCCTTTTCTATTAATTGAAACTTATAAGGCTGGTATTTTCCCCTTACAAATACGAGTTTACTGTACTTTTCAATCTTCTTACGAGCCTTATCAAGCGCTTGATAGATATCCTCTTCAAAATACTGACATACAGAAGGATACTTTTTACCCCAATCATTGTAGCCTAGGTCCAGTATATAAATTTTATCCTGTGGGAGCTTGTTTAAAGACTCCTCAATTGCGCGGTTATTAATCGGCATAATAATATACTCAGTATACTTACCAGCGCTTTTCTCTACCAATGTGTTAAATACATCGACATTATCGTGGTGAAAATATATGTCAAGTATTCCTTTATTGGAAAGCGCATTCTTTATACTCTCATATATTTCTTCTTTGTAGGCGGTAAATTTGTTAAATAATACAAATATGTTATGCTTAGTATTAGTATTTCGGCTCGCCACAAAATACCCTTTATATTTTACCGAGTATATAATCCCTGCTTGCTTTAATTGCTCAAAAGCTTGCACAACTGTTTTCTTGGCAATTCCTGTACTTTCAGAAACCTCGTTTACCGATAAAATTTTATCGCCCACCTTCAGTTCATTGTTATCAATAGCTTTAATAACAGACTTGATTATCTGCTGATACTTTGGTTCGGATGAGGAATGATCTAATAAAATCATAAAATAAAAGAATGACGCAAGATTGGCATTTTAAATCAGATCAGCCAATCTTGCCTCTTGTAATGCTTATCAATTTACTAAATAGTTTTAGTCGAAAAAAGAGAGAAACTAATATGAGATCATTAAAATCCGTTGGCCGCTCCTCCATCTACCGGAAGGAAAACTCCTGTAATATAGGCGGAGGCTTCTGATGCTAAAAACAGTGCAGCATTGCCAATATCCTGAGGTTTACCAAAACGATTAAAAGGGATTCTGTTCATGATTTTTTGCCGTCTTTTTTCGTCAGATTGTATTGCCTTAAACATCATATCCGATTCTATCCACCCCGGTGCAATTGCATTCACTCTTATATTGGATAAGCTGTATTCGGCCATAATTCCGCGCATCAGGCCAATCAGCGCTGTTTTAGCAGTTGTATATGCAATTACCTCACTCATGGCCATCACAGCCGACATCGAGCTGATTAGAATAATGTTTCCGCTTTTGCGTTCGCTCATTCTGTTTGCCAGTTCTCGCGACAAGCTAAAGGCGCTTAAAAGATGTACCTGCAGAATGCTTAAAAATTCTTCATCGGTAGTAATACTCATAGATTTTTTCAGATGCTGGCCAGCATTATTTACCAAAATATCTATGCCGCCTACTTCGTTTTCAATTTTATCAATAAAAGCTCCAATCTCTTTTTGAATAGAGATATCTTGAACATAATACTTTGCAGTAGGGCCAAGTTTCTCTACGGCATCTTGTAATACAGATTCACGCCGGCCAGTTATAATTACCATAGCACCTGCTTTTGTAAATGCTTCAGCAATACCAAATCCTATTCCGGTTCCACCACCGGTTATTAATGCAATTTTTCCTTTTAGTGACAGGATATCATTCATGTTAATTCTATATACCTATTTACATTATACCAAATTTCCTAAACGCGTCAACTGTGCTCATCCCTTCCTCCAGGGCTTTTTGGACTGTTTTCTCGGCTCTGGCTTTTTCTATTGCACCTCTGAACGCATCTTCTTCTACTTCTCTCGGGATAATAAGTAATCCATCTAAATCGCCAAAAACTATGTCGCCGGGCCGTACAAGTACGTTATTAAATTCAATCGGTACGCGATAATCGATTACTTTCCCCCGCGGACCCTGATCCTGAGCATAACTGCCTCTTGAAAACGTAGGGAAATTTAAACGCAGGATTTCCGGCGTATCCCGGGAATATCCATCCATTACAGCCCCGGCTGCTTTTAATTTTAAAGCCCGGGTACTCATCAATCCACCCCATAATGCATACCGCGGAGAAGATCCGGAACAGATATAAACCTCATTTTCCTGAAGACTGTCTAGTGCTTCGAACATAATTCCGAACGGCTTCTTCATTACATCGAGCTGACTGTTTTCGGCAACTTCAGCAAAAACATCTGCTTCTAAAACCGGCATTGCTCTGCCGATCACTAGCATATCATTTCGTAAAGGCTTTATATCGGGCGAAACGAATTGATGTAAATAACCAAGCTTATCTAGTACATCGCCTACTAATGCAGTAAATAATTCTTTTTTCGCAATAGCAAATAACTCATTATCATCTTTCCAGGGTTTCATTTTTATATATTAAAAGTCAAAGTATTGATTTGCATTATTGAAGGAAATATCCTCCACCATTTTTGAAAGTAGTTTCATGTCTTTGGGGATTTCTCCATTTTCTACATCCCTGCCCAGCATATTACACAGTATTCTTCGAAAATATTCATGGCGTGAATAGGAGAGGAAGCTTCGTGAATCGGTAACCATTCCAACAAAGTGAAAGAGTAAGCCAAGATTTGAGAGCGCACTGATCTGTTTTTCCATACCATCTTTTTGGTCGAGAAACCACCAGCCCGAGCCATATTGAAACCGGCTTACAACTTTCCCATCCTGGAAGTTGCCAATCATAGCCGCTATCATTTCATTATCGCGGGGATTCAGGTTATATAGAATGGTTTTGCCAAGCTTTCCTTCTTCTTCGAGCCGATTGAAAAATATACCCATCGATTGCGCATAGCTGAAATCATGAATGGAGTCAAATCCTTTGGCCTGGCCAATTTCACGTACCGCTTTTAAATTGACATTGCGTATAGCGCCGACATGGAATTGCTGAACCCACCCTTTTTCAAAATCCATCACTGCGAGGTGATGCATCATACAGGAATTAAATTTTTCCTGCTCAGTTGCATTAAGATTTTGTCCCTTTCGGATTGTTGAAAAAATTGATACGATTTCTGCGTCGGTATATGGCGCCACAGGAAACGGAGTGTCTAAGCCGTGATCAGACAGACGGCAACCCATTTGATGAAAGAAATCATGCCTTTGCTGTAATGCATCGATATAATCATAGAATGTTACGATATCTTTGTCACACAGAAGAGATAGCTTTTCCACATAAGTATTGAACGTGGAAGCATCACGTACATCGATGGCATTATCTGGTCTCCATGCTGTAGAAACCTTTATTTCAAAACCGCTTTCTCTAATTTGAGAGTGACTTTCTAAGGTATCAAGCGGATCTTCTGTGGTACATAACTTTTTAACATTAAACTTTCTTAATAGATTTTTTACGCTATACTCTTCAGTTCTTAAAAGTTCGGAACTCTTAAGGTAGATCTCTTCGGCCGAATGTTTATCCAGCAGCTTTTTAATACCAAATGTGTTTTTTAATTCCAGATGCGTCCAATGATATAAAGGGTTTTTTAGAGTGAAGGGGACGGTTTCTGCCCACTTTTCGAATTTTTCCTGATCACTTGCATTACCTGTACAGTATTTCTCATCAATGCCATGTGTACGTATGGCTCGCCACTTATAATGATCTCCTTCGAGCCATATTTGTGTTATATTTTCAAACTTTCTATCACTGGCAATTTCTGCTGGAGGCAAATGGCAATGATAATCTATAATAGGCATTTTACTTGCGTGATCGTGATACAGCTCTTTGGCTACTTCACTGTGCAGCAGAAAATTATCGTCTGCAATTGGATTTAGTATGTCGAACATTATTTTGCTTCTTTTTTTATATAGGATACACAAGCATTATCGATTTCATTCCAGTCCAGCTCGACGCCTAATCCGGGCAGATCAGGGACATGTATCATTCCCTTATCGTCTATCGGTAATGCAGTTTTCATTGGAAATTGAAACACATCTTCGGGGACAAAATACTCGAAGTATTCGCAGTTTTTTATGGCACAACTTACATGCAGGTTAGCCATCTCTAAAGGGCC
This sequence comes from uncultured Pedobacter sp., assembly GCA_965650335.1. Classification (GTDB taxonomy): domain Bacteria; phylum Bacteroidota; class Bacteroidia; order Sphingobacteriales; family Sphingobacteriaceae; genus Paradesertivirga. The sequence goes on from CBFGOI010000077.1 coordinate 17,771, forward strand.
GGTAGTGGTTGTATGGATTTCACAACGCATTCCGAAAGCTTCTGCCAGATGTGCTATTTTTAAAGTTCCAGTTATACCATGCTTCCACGATACGTCGGCTCTTACAATATCTACGGCCTTTTGTTGAATGGCCTGGGCTACGCCCCAATGGCAGCCCCGGGTAGTTTCAGTTCCGGCGATCGGTATGTCTAAAGCACTAACCAACTGTGCATATTTATGCAATTCAAAATCCCGGAAAGGCTCTTCGAACCAATGATATTCTAATTTTTCTAGATGTCGGCCGACACGGATAGCTTCATCCAATGTGTATTCGGCAACCGGATCTGTAATTAAAACAATGTCGCTTCCTAATTCATCCCGTAAGGCCTGGTGAATTTCCCGGTCGACTCTCCAGGGGCCGGGCGGATGAGCTTTATATGCTTTAATGCCCTTTTTTATATAGTGCTTGGCTTCCGCGACGTATTCATCGGCATTCTTATGAAACAGGCTGCTTGTGTACACTGGCAAAGACGTTCGGTATCCGCCTAGATATTTATACAAGGGAAGATCGGCTGCTTTAGCTGCCAGATCCCAGAGAGCCACGTCGATAGGACCGGGAAGATAAACGGGGAAAAAGGTGATATGCCGGTCTATCGTCCAGAACTCTTGCCAGATCGCCTCACGTTCATGGATACTGCGATCGATGATTAAGGGGATAATATTATCCTGAATATAAGCCTCTGTTACTTTTCCTGATCGCGGCGCCATTGCACTTACTTCACTTACCAGGCCGGTATCAGTCGTGATTTTTATGATCACAATATCCCATGGCATAGGAGATCTGCCCATCCTGGAATTATCAAACAGTGGCAAGTTTCTTTGTACCTGCCAGGTTTCAACTTTAGTTATAAGATGATCTATCATTATTTATTTTTTATCAGGTATTAATTGGAACATATCGTTTCAGAAGCCACCAGGCCAGCAAATACATTCCGCTGAACACAATAAAAACAGGAATATAAGTATGTGTGATTTGCAGAATCAAACCGACGGCTAAAGCTGCTAGTGCACCGCCAACTGCTCCAAATGTTCCGGCTAAGCCGGTTAAGGTTGCCACTTTATGTTCAGGAAATATATCACTTACAATGGTATATATATTAGCGGCCCAAGCCTGGTGCGCGGCAGTAGCCAGGGATATCAGCATTACGCAAACCCATAGATTGTTTGTAACGGATGCAAAGGTTACCGGCAAAGCCATTATACCGCATATTAATATTGCCCGCTTTCTTGCATTATTAACACTGTGGCCGTTTTTTATTAGCCATGATGAATACCAGCCGCCTGCAATACTCCCTAAATCAGATACTACATAGATTATAATCAAGGGCAAAGCCAACCCAATTAATTCGATATGAAATTTTGTGTAAAGGAATTTTGGCAGCCAATATAAAAAGAACCACCATACAGGATCGGTAATAAACCTGCACAAGCAGATAATCCAAACTTTACGGTCTTTTAGCAATGACCGAAAAGTAACCTTTGAAACAATATTACGGTCACTCTCAGGAAGTGCCTTGTTATTTTCAATGCAATCTGCCTGTGTAGCTGGTGATTTAAAAAATATCAGCCAAAAGAATAGCCATACAAATCCAATAGCACCCGTAATTATAAAAGCAGACTGCCATCCATATTGTATAAATAACCAGGGAATTAATAGCGGCGCAATTATGGCTCCTATATTAGAACCGCTATTGAACAGGCCTGTGGCAAATGCTCTCTCTTTAGCCGGAAACCAGGCTGCAATAGTTTTGATACAAGCGGGGAAATTACCAGCTTCACCAATACCAAGAAAAAATCGTGCAATGACAAACCCGGTAAGCGACCGTGCAACGGAGTGAAACATGGCCGCCAGACTCCATATACTTATAAAGATCGCGAAGCCTTTTTTAGTGCCTATTTTATCTAGCAATGCTCCGGCGGCGAATAAGCCAATAGCATATGCCCATTTAAAAGATGAGATAATCAGACCATAATCTGTTTCCGACCAGTTAAATATTTTAGTAAGTTCAGGAGCAAGTATGCCCAGCACTTGTCGGTCCAGATAATTGATCGAGGTAGCGAAAAATAGAAGAACGCATATCGTCCAACGCTTTTTAAGCCCGAAAGCAATAATTTGAGGTTTATAATTACTCATTTTGTTCCTTTGAGGATGTAAATTCTAAGAGCTAGGTTATTATTGGTATTGATTGATTTAGTAAATATATAAAATTATGGTATACTACACTATGCTATATTTTTTATATTTGTGTATAACCGATTGTACAGATTTATTGTAAAAGCATTGATCGAGGATTATTTAGCCAACATCGTTTCAATTTAATTTTTTACCGCTTTTTATGAGTGCTATAAAAACAATACAGTTAGCTGCTTCTGATAATGTTGTGGTTTGTACCGAGAGTTTAAATGTTAATGAAGAAGTTTTAATCTTAAACATATCTGTTAGGATCGAAAAACAAGTCGGTATTGGTCATAAGTTAGCTTGCAGGTCTATACAGAAAGATGAATTAATTATTAAGTACGGCGTTGCAATCGGGACCGCTACCTGCGACATTCCCTTTGGTGCCCATGTTCATACCCATAATATGAAGAGCAATTACATACCGACCTATTTAATTGAAGAACGAAAATGATACAAAGAGATTTTTCAGGATATTTAAGGAAGGATGGCAGAAAGGGCATCCGAAATATTTTGGTTGTTGCCTACCTGGTTGAATGTGCCCATTTCGTTGCCGATGAGATTGCTACACACTTTAAAAACCAGCCCGTTCATGTAATAGGTTTTGGCGGATGTTATCCTAATCAGCATGCTGATAAGGTACTGAATGCCCTATGTACTCATCCTAATGTCGGGGCTGTTCTACTGCTTTCGCTGGGTTGCGAAAGTTTCAATAAAAACCAATTGTTTGCTACCATTGAAGATAGTGAACGCCCTGTAAAAACCATCACTATCCAGCAGTCAGGTGGAACAAAGTCATCTATAGAAGAAGGAAGGGTTTGGGTGGAGAAGACTTTGCAGGACATGGTACGAACACCTAAAGTGCCGATGAACATTAGTGAGTTAATTGTAGGGGCAATTTGTGGCGGGTCGGACGCAACAAGCGGTATCACAGCAAATCCATCAGTTGGAAGAGCGTTTGACAAACTAGTATTGATGGGAGGGACAGCGATGTTTGAGGAAACCGGTGAGATGATTGGCCTAGAAGATCATATGCGAGAAAGAGCCGTATCAGAAGAGTTAGGAAATGAACTTAACAATGCAGTAATAAAAGCGGCAAAGTACTATACTATAATGGGACATGGCAGTTTCGCCCCTGGAAATGCGGATGGGGGACTATCCACTATTGAAGAAAAATCAATGGGTGCGTACTCGAAGAGCGGTCAATCAAAGATCAGCGGATTAATTAAACCCGGAGATATTCCCAAAAAAAGCGGACTGTATTTATTGGACGTTGTGCCTGATGGAGAACCTCGTTTTGGATTTCCTAATATAAATGACAGTGCGGAAATTTCGGAATTGATGGCCTGCGGGTGCCATGTTATTTTATTTACTACCGGACGAGGTTCTGTTGTAGGTTCTGCAATATCACCTGTAATTAAAATATGCGCTAACCCTGAAACGTATCGCCGGCTAAGCGGTGATATGGATATAAATGCTGGTAAAGTACTGACCGAGGGCTTAACGCTTGATACCATCGCCGATGAAATCATCGATAAAATCATCGGAACTGTTCAGGGCGAACCGACCCTGTCAGAAGCATTGGGCCATAAAGAGTTTGTCTTGACCTATAAATCTTTTGAACCGGCCGGGCCGGCTTGTTTGCCCGGCTAAGTTTTGTTTAATAACCAATTGCTGATAAGCCTAAAAGCTTTAAACCATTTCAGAAAAGATGCAGAAGCGATTCGATAACGTAACAGAGAGAGACCAACGACTTTGGACTGAGTTTAAATCGGGGAATCATGAAGCGTATACAAGCCTTATCCAAAACTATTTTAAGCCCATGTTTACTTATGGCATCAGGATAAATAAGGATTACGATTTTGTGAAAGATTGCGTGCAGGATGTTTTTTGTGAAATATGGAAGAAAAGAGAAACGATAGGTCAGGCCGGGTCTGTGAAAGCCTATCTTTTTACAGCTTTGCGCTTTCGTATTTATCGGGAACAAAAGAAGTGGAACAGATTTGAAGAGATTAGTAATGATTATGCTTTTGATTCGGAAATTAACATTGAAAATAAACTTATCGAAAATCAGAGTTCAATTGAATTAAAGCAAAGAATGGAAGCCGTTTTGAATTCAATGCCTGCCCGTCAGCGGGAAATACTTTACCTGCGTTTTTATGAAAATCTCGATCATGCACGTATTGAACAGATTATGGGTCTTAATCAGCAAGTAGTTTATAACCTGCTGCATAAAGCGCTGTTACGATTGCGTAAGGATTGGGCAGCTGTCTATCTGGTTTTTTTAGCTGTTCATCCTAATTGAAAATTATCGATCTGTGAGTCAGTAACTTGCGAAAGTTTTTATTTTTTTCTTCAAAAAAAAATATTCCGAAAGGTTAGATCTCAACCTTCTTCGTCTCTCATACATATAACCAAGCCTAAAATCCCTTTGCGGTAAGTTTTTATGGAAAAATACTTTGCCTTTGATGTCGAAGATTATATCGTGGATGATTTTTTTGTCAGATGGATATTAAACGCATCAGATGAAGACAACATTATCTGGAACAACTGGTTAGAACGCAATCCTGATCAGGTGTTTAAGGTAGAACAAGCAAAAGAGATTGTTAGATCGATCAGGTTTAACAAGGTGGCAGAGGTGAATCAATCTGAGATAGATTCGTTTATAGCACATTTAAAAGAAGAGCATTTGAGCGAAGGTGCAAAAAAGCCAAACCAATTTAATATCACAAAAAGGTGGCTGGCCATTGCTGCTTCAGTTGTTTTCATTTTCGCGGCATCTCTGTTTCTGCTCAGAGATGATAAACCGGAACATTTGACAAAAAACATCCCATATACAGAGAGAGTTAACAACGCAGAATCTCCGATATTGATTTATTTGCCAGATCATACAAGCGTCATTCTCAAAAACGGATCTACACTTAAATACCCCAAAGCATTTTTAGGTTCAAAACGCGAAGTCTTTTTGACTGGCGAAGCCTTCTTTG
>CBFGOI010000078.1:0-22892 GCA_965650335.1 uncultured Pedobacter sp.
ATATATTTAAATTTAATGATAGTGTTTTTAGTGAGCGGAATTTGGCATGGTGCTAATTATACGTTTATTGTTTGGGGCTTATTACATGGTTTTTATACATTGTCTGGTATGGTATTAAAGCCATTCAGGGAGAGGGTAGGGCGAGTTCTAAGTCTTGGACCCTTCATTAATAATAGCTTCAGTACTGCTTTTACGCTATTGATTGTGGGTTTTGCCTGGGTATTTTTCAGAGCAAGCTCGATAAACGAAGCGTTTACGTTAATAGGGAATTTTAGCTCCTTTGGTAGCAAACCATTCATTGGAGAAGGAGTAAGTAATATGGCTCACTGTATTCTTGCAATTAGTTTACTATTTACAATTGAGTATAAAATGGAGTATCTGAATGATAAATTTAATTTTTCCATGCACAGATTAGTTTGGGTGAGGTGGGCGTCTTTAATTGCGGGCATATTTGTGATACTCTTACTCGGCGTATTTAGCGGAGGGCAATTCATTTATTTCCAATTCTAAATATGAAGCCAGAGATAAAGATATTCCTCCAGCGACTTCTTTTGTTTTTATTTTGTCTAGTACTGGTTGATACTGGACTTGGATATTTGTTCGAGTTTGCATATTTCAGTCAGAGGAAAGGGCAATTTGCACAAACAACGTATTCAATTGATAGTACAAAACACGACATTTTGATCTTTGGAAGTTCAAGGGCTGTTCGGCATTATTCACCAAGTATATTATCGAAAACTCTGGAAATGTCGTGCTATAACGTGGGGCGAGATGCACAAATGCTTCCATATTATGCAGCAATGCAAACTGCTATTTTAAAACGATATAAGCCCAAAATTATCATCTTGGATGTTAATTCTTGGGAGATTTCGCCGGGCGAAGGTAAATATGAAAAATTATCAGTCTTGTTTCCCTATGCCCGTAGACATCCAGAGTTACTAAGGTATTTAACAGAGATAAGCAGGTGGGAGAATGTCAAATTGGCTTCCAGGGTTTATCCGTATAATTCCAGTTTATTTATCCTGGGTTATAACTGCCTGTTTTCAAATAAAGTTCAAGCTGATGACAATGGATATGCTCCGTTAACAGGTGAAATGACGGATCTGATGTTAAAGGACTATACTCATAGATTAGCTTTAGGAAGGGAAGAACAAAATGAAAATAGTACCATTATAGATCATAAAGCCCTAAACTATTACAGGGAATTTTTAAAAAACACTGCCAAATACAATATTAAAACGTATGTGGTTATATCCCCTAAGATCTTAGACGAAAAGGAAAATTATAAAACGAAGAAATTAAGGGAAACGGCGCAAGAATTTGAAAATGTTACATTTATAAACTTTTCCAGAAATAAGGATTTTAATTTCAAATATCAAAAGTTTTCCGATCCCTTTCATTTGAATAAGCAAGGGGCAGAAGAGTTTAGTCAGGATTTGCTTAGATATTTAAAAATGAATAAGCCGTCTCTGTTGGAGACGGCTTATAGATAAAGTTTTTATTAAATTAAAAGGCGTATCCAACAGAGAAGGATAGAACTCTATTATTAATTTGACCATTTCCCCCACTTCCGCTAGGGCGTAAATCTGTTAATCCTAGTCCATACCCTGCGCCAATGTTAAATCCACTGTTCAGTTGTATACCACCGGTAAAGTTCACACCGAAGTCAAGTGCTTTTAAATCATCGCCACTCTCGTTTCCAAAATTAAAATCTCTTTTTGTTTCGGTATTAAGAGTTTTGTTGGTAAGCTTCTGTTCGCCGGCAATACCAAATGCAGCATACGGACCTGCACCAAGGAAAAGACTTGTTCCAGTAGCGCCAAGTGGTACTTTTCCTACCAGATTTACAGGAACTTCAAGCCACATAGTATTGTCTTTAGCTTCGTAAGTTGAGTTATCGGTATATTCTGCTCCCTTACCTTGAAGTGATAAGCCAGGCTGTACTGAGAACATACTTCCAACGGGAAGATCAAGATAACCAGTTACATGGAAATTCGTAGCATGATCAGTAGTAGGATTATCTCCATTATCATTGCCATAACTGTATTTGGCCAGGTTAACTCCGACTTTTAAACCCCATTTAGTAGTTCCAACAGTAGAAGTTGTTGTTTGTGCATTCACAGCGGTTCCTCCAACAAGAAACGCAACTGCTAGTAAAGCTGTTTTTTTCATAACATTATTTGTGTGTACACAAGACGTTCAATCACCAGACCAAAGTTTAGAGCTTTTGACTTTATATTAGAAGCCAAGGTGTTAGCGTCAAAAAGGACTAGTTTAGTCTCTGATATCACCGAAAACTGGATTCATTACTGGTCATTTTGTATATAAAAAAGTACAGAAACATTAAAGGTTGGAGGTTGAAAATGTGTCTCCCTGGTTTATATCTCCGGTTTCGTAACCTTTTTTGAACCACCGTACCCTTTGTGCTGATGTGCCGTGAGTAAATGCATCAGGCACGATACGACCTTGTGATTGCTGCTGGAGACGGTCGTCGCCAATGGCGTTTGCTGCATTTAAGGCTTCTTCTATATCACCTTTTTCAAGGATATTTTTCATTCTCTGAGCGTGATGCGCCCATACCCCTGCAAGGAAATCAGCTTGCAATTCCAGCCTTACCGACAACTGATTGTATTCTTCCTGGCTTACACGCCCCCGAGCTTGATCCAGCTTGTCGGATGTCCCCATTAATTTTTGAATGTGATGCCCAACTTCGTGTGCAATAACGTATGCCATCGCAAAATCTCCCGGGGCTCCAAACCGATTTTGCAACTCATCATAAAATGAAAGATCGATATAAACCTTTTCATCTCCGGGGCAATAAAACGGACCCGTTGCCGAACTCGCATTTCCACATGCAGATTGTACCGATCCTCTAAACAAAACTAATGTAGGTTCTCTATAAGTGCTGCCTGCTTCAGAAAACAGTTTGTTCCAAACGTCTTCCGTATCTGCAAGAACTACGGATACGAAATGGCCTTTTTCATCTTGATTTACATCCGTTTGAAGTGGCGCTTCCTGTTGGGTGCCGCTGTTGCCGCCCTCAAACATGCCAAGCAGTTCCATCGGATTTTGTCCGGTTAACAAAGAAAAAACTACCGCTATAATAGCGGTTAGTCCTCCACCAATGGCAAGCCCGCCTCCGCCGCTTCTTCTATCTTCAATGTTGCCGCTTTCGCGTCTGCCTAGCCATTTCATAATGTTTGATTTGCATTAATCAACAGCAATGAAAGTAACTTTGTTTGAAAAACGAATCGATGCAAGATTGAATAGATGTAACTAAAATTAATAAGTAAAGTATAAGTGGCATTGTTTATTTTATTTACTTTACGATGAAATATACAATTTGGGCAGATGAGTTTGCCCTAATTGGATATTTAATGGCAAAACTGTCAAATTGAATAGATAGCCCCGTTTAATTTTTCGTTCAACTTGGATCATTCAGTACTAATAAAGTTATTAAGCTATTCGTTAAATTCTCTCAATGTTGACTAAACTGTTAAACAAACTGTCTGGCTTGTATGTACATCTGCGGTTTAGTAAAGTGTCTCCTGACCTTCGGTATTTTTATAGGGATACTTATTATTGTAAAATTGCACAGCTGAAATATTTTATAAGGGATTATATTTCAAAACCAAAATATAAGGTAATCTCATTTAACGGTGAATTTGCGCCAGAATTGCAATTCGCACTTCCCCACGCATACTGGCATTTTAAAAATGGGACTTTGAAATCTACTAAGTCTTCAAAGTATACTAACGAACTTTACTTTTTTTCTCCCGATCATAAGGAATGCTTTGACGTAAGGAGTAATGAAGGCAATTATAATTTTGAAGTGCCGAGAGTTTTATATAGTCACGACTATAACATGAGTAAATGGGCTGCTGTACCGCTTAAAGAAAGATATGTAAATAATATATATGTGTATGATAAACCTATCCTGGTAATAGCCAACAGGTATAATATGGAATGGGATGGGCCGCCTATCAGCTTTTTTAGTGTGGAGATGCTCGAATTTATGATTGAGAAATTAAAACCATATTATACAATTATCTATAATCGTCCGCGACCTCAGAATATCACAACTGATAACAGTGATATTTATGACATGAATGAATACGACTGGTTAAAGGAACACCACAGTGAAGTGATTTTAATGGAGGATTTATTCGCTGAAAATAAAGCGAAAGCAACTAATTTTAATCATCTGCAATTGATGGTGTATGCAAATGCCGAGAAATTTATATCAATTCATGGAGGAACGGCGACCCTTGCGAGTTATTTTGGTGGCGTTAATATAATCCTATCCCGGCAAGGACCTGAACATCATTTTGGATGTTATAAAAAACTTTATCCTAAATTCTCTGGTGCAACTATCCATCATGCAAAGACCGATGCGGAGCTGAAAGCATATGTTGAAGATTGTTTCCTAAACAAAAAGATATTAAACACTGCTTAGATGGAGCCGGCAAATAATAAGAGTTACTGGCTAAAATCCGGTTTGATTAATATCATTCAAAATTTATCTAATCAGATCTTAAGTTTTGGAAGTTTTTATTTAATGGCCAGATTATTTACGAAGGAAGACTTTGGTGCCTGGGGCATTTACATGCAAGCTGTAATTTTATTTGAACTGTTAAGAAATGGCCTGATTCAAAGCGCACTGGTTAAGTTTATATCGGGCTCTGATAAGGAAGAACATTCAAAGATATTTTCTGCGAGTTTAACTATAAGTGCTACTCTTACGGTTATTTGTATACTCGTAAACCTGATGTTTATTACATTATTTATTAACGTTTTAAACGCCCCACAATTACAACCCGTATTCTATTTGTTCAATATTGTTTTTATTCTATCGGGAATATTAACGCAGTTATGCTGTGTAGAGCAAGCAAACCTTCAGTACAGGGCTGTGTTTTTGGTGAATTTTATACGTCAATTTTCACTCTTTATCTATCCATTATATTGTTTCTTTTTCAACAAGAAAATCGAATTGATAGAATTGGTGTATGTGCAGATCATAAGTATGAGCCTTTCTGTATTGTGTTCGTGGTTTTTGGTTAAAAGGTATTTTTATTTTAAATATGTTTTTAATTGGGATTGGATTAAGAGAATTTTCCATTACGGAAAGTATGCCTTCGGAACGTCGGTAAGCTCTCAATTATCCGGTACAATCGATCAATGGATGTTAGCCGGAATGCTGTCTCCCGCAGCTTCGGCATCTTTTAATACTGCTGTAAGAATTACTAATCTTATTAATGTTCCCACAGATGCAGTGGCTACGATAGTATTTCCGCAAAGTGCCAAAAGGATGCATTTGGAGGGCAAGGATGCGATCAAATACCTGTATGAAAAATCTGTAGGCACCATACTGGCTATATTAATTCCTAGTGTGTTATTTATTTATTTCATGGATGAGTGGATCGTTGAGATGATTGCGGGTGGTAAATATGCTGATTCTGTCCCAATCCTAAACATAACGCTCTTGTATTGTTTACTTATTCCTTTTGGCAGACAATTCGGTACTATCCTGGATTCCATTGGCAAGACTAACTTAACTTTCTCGATTGTGATTATTACCGCGAGCACCAATTTACTTCTGAATTTCCTTTTTATTAAAGAGTTTGGGGTAATAGGTGCGGCGTACGCAACGCTGATATCAAATGTTATCGGATTTTCGATCGCTCAAATTATCTTATACCGCGAATTGAAAGTAAATCTGTTTCACACATTTATTTATGCTTACCATTTCTATCCTGAATTTATAAATAAATATATATTGAAGAAGTAAAATGACCGGGGTTTATTTTAAAGGTCGCTTAGGCAACCAGATGTTTCAGTATGTGTTTCTGCAATACTTAAAAGCGGAGAATAAAAATACAATTGTATTTTTTACCAATCCTCACCATGCCTATCTTGCAAAATATTTTGAGTTAGAGCCCTATCAGTCTTATACTCTTGAGTCAAAAATATATTCAATAGTAACTCGGTCTTTACCCTATATCTTACGGTTTAAGAATGTATTTGTCCAAAATTTTGTTTCTCCCCGTAAAATACAGGCAAAAAGTTTCACCGTTTATAATGGTTATTTTCAAACCGATTGGTACCTAAATCAATTAGCAGAAAAGCCTCTTTTTACTATAAAGCCCAAGTATGTAAAAGTTTTTGATGATTTATATGGCGACATTTTCAGAAATGAAAAAACAGTAGTTGTACATATCCGAAGAACTGATTATCTTAAATATGGGAAACGGGATATTTCTTTACCGATAGAATATTTCAAACGGCAGCTAGCAGAAATAGACGACTTAGACAGTTACAGAGTGATCTTTGTAAGTGATGACGTACCGTTTGTTAAATCCGCTTTTACAGAGAAATCAAATTTTGTTTTTTCTACAAACGATGAAATTACCGACTTTCAAATCATCCAAAATGCAGACATTGCCATTATTTCGAATAGTAGTTTCGGATGGTGGGCAGCTTATTTAAACAAGAAAAATGGTATCGTCTATGCACCTAAAAACTGGATGGGTTTCGGAATAGGAGCGGAGCACCCTAAAGGAATTATGACCTCAAAATTTATCTGGAAGGATGTTTTAAGTTGCAAAGAATAAATTATCCAGCCATTTATCAATAGAATAGTCTCTTTCCTGAAAATTTTCGTCTGCGGATATGTATTCCGGAAGCGTTAAGTTCTTAGCATCGTAAATTACTATTTGGCGAGAATTGAATCCAGGTTCCTGAACTGCATTAAAATTATTGGTTAGAACCCGTTTCCCACTTCCTAATGCGTCAATAACGCGCATTGTAAGTCCGGTTTGAACTGTTGCCGAAAAATCAACAATGGTTTTTGATTTCCGAAAGAGTTCGAAGTATTCTTCTCTTTTCAGCCTTTTGAAAGATATGTGATTATAGTTGATTTTATTTTTTTTTAATCGCTCCTTTATAAACTTAAACCAGCTTAAATACAGATGTGTATGAACTTTATAACCCCTTTCGTTCGCATACTCTAAGAAGGTTTTAATGAACGCATATTTTTCATCCGTGTAATTAGAGCAAAATATGAAATCAATTACTTGAGGACATTTTTTGATACTTGAATACTCATCCATATGGAAGGTGGGGCAATATGGAATCTGGAGAACAGCACAATCTTTGTAATCAAAACTTAAGGTTCTATCGAAGGATGGTATTAAATATCTGTAATCAGAATCCCAGAAGCTAAGTGAATCCCATTGATACATTATTGTGTAAATATCCGGGTTTCTTTTTTTTAAGGCTTCGATAAACCAATTCCGCATTTTATAAGCTCGAATAACGATGAGATAATCGAAATGCTGATGAGTGGTCTCTTTAAGTATACTTTGGTAATGATCGTCTTGTCTTTTGTCTAGTTGGTTTGGGAAAAAATTAGCTACCACAACGTGTTTGAATGAGATGTCCCTTTCATAATAAAAAGTAACCTCAGCACCATATGATTTAATTTTTTCATAAACGGCAGCACCATAATGATAAAATTTGGCGCTGATAAACAATATTTTTTTGCCTTTTAGTTTGTCTTTAACTCTTTCTATCATTACCAATCTTGCATTTATACTAGTTTTTTATATACATCCAGCGTTAAATCTAAAGATTTGTTAAGCGGAAAATCTTTTAATCTTTCTGATCCAGCCTGGGTAAGATTATTCCTTAGGCTGGGGTTTGTTATAATTTTTTCCAGTATAGCCACGAGATCTCCGACACTTGAGGGATCGAAAAATATGGCGGCATCAGATGCAATTTCTCTGAAACATTCGGTGTCGCTCAATACAATCGGACAGTTAGCCATAAAAGCTTCCAGAATGGGAAGGCCAAACCCTTCGTGAAGTGAAGGGTAGACAAAAGCCAGCGCATTTTGATATAAGAAGTTTAGTTCTGTATCGGTAACGTTTGTATGGGTCACTCTGTCGGTTAAATTCAACATTTTTAAATATTCAGATTCTGCAATATCCAAATTTTCACCACCCGTTAATACCAGTTTGATTTCAGGATATTTTGCTGATATCGACTTAAATGCGTTTAAAAATAGATAGAAGTTTTTATAGCCGCTTCTATCACCTACAAATAGTAAGTAGGTTCCTGGCAGATTCTTCACCGGAGTAGTTATAAATGGCGCTTCAAAGTCAATCCCATGATATACTACTTTTATTTTATCAGGATCTATATTAGAATAATTTATTAAATCGTTTTTTGTAGTTTCTGAGATTGCTATAATTTGATCTGCTTTTTCAATATTGATCCGTTTTAAATGAGTAAGAGGGTCCTTAGCCCAGAAATATTCGGGAAGGCGCTCATAAGTCATATCGTGGATAGTAATTACCAACGGTTTTTTTAATCGTTCGAAGAAATAGGTATCATAATATGTGGGGTGAAACACGTCGAATCCGTTTTTACCTAATAAGTGATTGCAATAAATTTTATTGAGCCTATAAACTTGATTTGGAGCTTTTGAAAGCATCCATTTAAGTAATGGATTAACTTTCAACCTGTCCTTTATATAATGATTGTTACTGTGTATTACCCCAAGTTGATATTCATATTCCGGAAGTGATTGTATTTCTTGTATTAAGTTTGCAAAGTACCTGCTTATTCCGCCATATAGCTGGGTGCTAAACTTTTGATGATCGTAAAATATTTTGATCATTTAAATAGTTTGATTGTGAAATTGATAATACGAATATATGTCTAAATAGTTACTCGCGAACTTATTTCTGCCGATGTTGAAAAACTAAAGGGTCGTTTTTATCTTTGAATTTAATAAACTTGAAAGTTCAGTTATCCGCTTCTCCCATGTATTATCTCTAGCAATTAATAGTCGAGCTTCCATCTTTTCTGGAGTGTTATTAGTTACTTCTTCATTTATGGCAGCAGAAAACTCATCAGCGTCTGAGCAATAAGTAACAGTGCCTTTTGTAAACTCTTGTAAATCCGGATTAAAGTTTGTCGATATAACTGGCTTGCCAGCACCTAAATATTCAAATAATTTTAATGGAAAAATGGTATTACTTACTCCATCCTTTTTAAACGGAATAATTGCCACATCAAACCCTTTCAATATTGCAGGCAATTGGCCATAATCAAATCTGCCTGTTGTATGTATGTTAGCGGTGTTTAGAAACCATTCGGGGATAAACTCCATACTCATAGGGCCTGCAAAAACAAAGCTCTTATCCGGATTTTGCAAGGCTACCTTTCTAATCAAAGAGAAATCTATGCGTCGCTCAATATTTCCCAAGTAACCTATAACAGGTTTCTTTAAATGAAGTATGCTCGGATGTACCTTCAAGTGGGAATCGAGTGCTTTACCCGAGTGACTAATGTCCGCAGCATTAGGAATAAAGAAAGTATTTTTATTTAACTCTTTCTTTTCATGAAAAAGTTGTTTGCTGGTACAAATAACTATGTCACTCTTTTTAAGAAGTGTTTGCTCTGAAATAACTCCGTGTTTTCTGTCAAAAGGCAAAATTAACGGATCGACACAATGATAAGCGACTAACAGAGGGTTTAATGAATCTGAAACACTTGGATAATGGAAGTTGAAGGAATTTATATAAATTATCTGTTCGATCTTTTTTTTTGAGATCACTTTTTTAATTCTTTCGGCAATTATCGACTCATTTATCTTTAATAAGAGTCGGTATATTTTTCCTTCTGGTAGAAAATTAATAGAGAGCAGCAGAGGAGTAATAATAACGCTAAGATTTGGAATTTGGGTAGAGAGAATACCATCAGAAGCAGGCGAAAAATAGTCTTTTCTTCTAACAAATTCGTCCTTCTTGCGAAACTGAAAATAGTCTTTCCATGTAAATGGGTTTTCTATGTAGAATACGTAGTTGTCTTTTGCAAGGTATTTCGCTATAGTATAACTGGCAGATTCATAAGGGTTGTCAAATTTGGTGGTTCCGAGAATAAATATATACTGGTTTGTTAGCTTCATACTTATACTCTTTCCCAAAGACGGGTTTGGAAATTGTATTTTTTTAAGATTTTAGCCGGATTTCCTGCTGCCACGACATATTCGGGAATATCTTTTGTGACAATACTGCCCGCTCCAATAACAGAATGCTTCCCTATAGAAACCCCCGAGGTGACAACGCTATTTGCACCTATCCAAACATTATCTGAGATTTTAATTTGCTTTACAGTGACCCTCTGTTCTTTAGGGGGCTTACTTACATCTTCATAGCCATGATTTAAACCAGAAATAACAATGTTCTGAGCTAACATTACATTATTTCCTATTACAACAGGACCAATAATAACATTTCCTATTCCTATTAAACTTTGTGTGCCTATTATAACGTCACCAACACCATTATTGATCGTAGAAAATTCTTCAATAGTGGAATAATCACCTAGCCGAAAGTCATTGAACGGGAGAACATCCATTCGTGTCCGGCCTGCAATCCTAGAACCTTTACCTTTCTTATGTTTAAATGGGTTCAGAAATATTTTGACCCAGGTCCTGGGTTTATATTCATTTGTAGGAATGAGGCACCAGTGAGCAAATTTTTTCAACCTCGGATTGGCTTTAATTTTATCTATCAGCACGCTAAGGATTTATTTGAAGAAAGGGTCTCATTTAGTTGCTTTTCTTTATCCAGAGTCAATGTAAGGTTTATTAAAGAAACAAAGAAATAGAAATAAATATTGGTGGGAAATTGTACGAGCGCTTCTTGTGGGAAGCTTCCAACGTTTAACGCAAATACAATTAATGTCATAGCCAAACAATACGACTTTAACTCTGGGTCTCGAATTGCAAAATAATTGAGGATGCCCTGTCTGAGCACGATAAAGAACATCGAGCAAAAGATAAGAAGGCCAATCCAGCCAAGTTCGACCGCTACTCTCACATAGCCACTATCCGGTGGGAGCTGGGCCAAAAAAGAATGCGGTGCAAACCTTACTCCCCATGCACCTGTGGCGCCCAGTCCGCCACCGAAAGGATGTGTCTGGATATAAGGCTGAATCTTTTTTTGATTTATTTTTCTTGCAGTATAGGATGCGTCCTTCGCAGGTTTAAATGCGGACTGAAATCTGTATAATGTTACGTTTCCCGTAGGAATATTTATTAAAATTAAAAATGCGAAAGCTCCGATAATTCCAAGGGTCAGAACTCTTCGGTTCAGATTTAAAATTACATAAAGTATTAACGCCGCAGGTAGAAGAACATAGGCAGCCCTTGTGCCCGAATAAAGCATAGTAGTCGTAAAAAAAACGCCTAAAAAACCAAAGAGTAACTTTTTTCTTCTCGAAGAGGGGCCCGTGACCACACAAATGCAAAAAATTGTGCTGATAGCCATATTATAAGAAAAAGACACCGGATCGGAAAATATTGAAAACTTTCTCCAGGTACCATTTATGAATAATAGTGACTGAACTAATGGTTGGTTGAAAGTTGATTCTTCAAAAGCAAAAAAGCCAAAATGTTCTTGTTTAAACGCATTTAATGCACCTAAGAAAGAAAGAACCATCCATGTAGTTAATATTACCCGAACAAAGGAGAGAGTTCTTATATAGTAACTGAATATAAAATAGGTTAAAGTTACAAAGGCTACAGTCCGTACCGTATATACCCATGCTAACCGTGATTCAGCGGTAGGATTTGCGAATTGCAAAATAGTATATACCTCCCAAATCAGGATTATTATAGCAATGGGAGTTGTGAAAATTTTCCAGTTTGGATGAAACTTCTGATTTAAAAAGAAGCCGAATATCAATAAAGCAAGAATTCCATCCATTATAGTACCTAATGGAAAGTTAATTTCCATCCTCAGAAACCACATGATAAAATAAGCAGCAACAAGTAGTAACAGAACGCCTGCCTTCGGATAAGCGATTATTATCCCTGCTGTAGGTATGCCAATCAGTATTGCCAATAATGCCATGGCATATTTTAAGCCCCAAATTGATAGAACACCTCCAAAAGCTAAAGAAAGAAATATAATAGATATAATCCCGATCCGATAGATGAGGTTTGCCGGTATTTTTTTTTCTTCTTTGTTTTCTGAAAGGTGCCTGGATTCAAAGCCAGTGCTAACACTTTTTTTTTCCGGGATAATTCGCATCAGAAAAAGACTAGTGTAATAGCGAAGCCAAATACAACTACAAAAACAAACACCAGAGAAACCATTTTAATGATATACGTATCTTCAATTGGTTTGTTTCCGATATAAATTTTATGTTTTTGCGGATAAAGTTTCATTCAAGTGATTAGGTATGATAATGACGGGTGCTAACTGATCTTATATTTGCTTTGCGAATTTTGGTTAAGGATATCAGTTGAAAAAACACAAATTTCGGAATCCCAATTAAAGAACTGTAAATGCGACTGTCGGCTTTTGAATCAAAAAGAGCCTTCAGAAAACATCCTATAAAGATTGAAAAAGCGATTATCCAAGCAACGAAACCTGTTGCAGGAGATATGAAACCATTGACAGTCATCATTATAACTGACACGATTAAAAATAAAAATAGAGGTGGACGCAGCAAAACTAATCCGAATAAAAACTGGTTGAGACTTGAATTTTTAATCCCTTTCGCAATTAACGTAAAGCTAAATTTACAATATTTAAACCAGGTATTAATCCACCTGGATCGTTGATTTACCAATTGTTCCGGTTTCGAGGTCTTCTCATCATAAACAATTGCCTTAGCGGCAAATGCAATTCTTTTGTTTTTCTCAACTATTAACTTTTGTAAAACTTTGTCAAAGCCAGCACCATTAATTTCTATGTTTTCTAAACACTCCCGATACAAAGATGTAGTAAAAGCCATACCGGAACCTGAGAGCGTAGCGGATGAACCAATATTGAAAAGTAAATTTCCGTCGTAGTAATGGTAATAAATGTCTCTTGCTGCGTCGAGGCAAGCATACGTGGTGTCGAGATTTTTAGCTTCCCGGCAGCCTTGTACAGCTTCATATCCATCATCGAAATAGTTGTTTAATTCATTTAAATATTCCGGATCAACAATATTATCGCTATCAATAATAGTTATTCGTTTATGATTCCTCTTAAATCTCTCTATAGCGTAAAAATGAGATTTTATATTACCACCCAGTGTTTTCTCCGGACGTAGCAAAATGACTTTGTCAGGGAAGTTGAGACCCGACACATCGCAATTATCAGCGACAACGTAAACTAAAAAATTTGTATAATTAAGATTGAGAACCGATGATACGACGGCGGGCAAGGTGTTAGTATATTGATAGGCCGTAATAATAACCGCATAGTCAGCATCTTCGCTTAAAGGATTTACTTTTTTATCGGCGCCCTTTTTCACAAAGCTATAAAACAGCAACAAAAAGCAGGGGAATACAAGGTTATATCCAATGCTTACTTGTAGAACTATCCAAAAGATATTTAAGGAAAGCATGACACAGCTTTTTAAAAATGATTTTTAGAATTTTGTGGAGGTACTTTATTGAAAATCCAACCGGCAAATTTCTCCTCAAGACTCTTAATGTAATTTAATTGCAAGGCTTTTGGTGTGGTTATATATTCTTTAAATTCAAATACACCGATAACTTTTTGTGAGAAAAGTACCCATTCCTTACTTGATTCTGTACTGCTAAGGGCGGGAGTCTCGATGAGTATTAAATCATAAATGGATTTAAGATATGTGAACCTGTTTTGTATTGTTTCTTGGTCAGAAAGTTCTAGAAGAGATTTTCCACCTCCTTTATTTCCTAAAATAGTTATTGCTGAATTTTCCGGTTGATCGGTATGAATTTCCCCACTTTTAATAAAATCCTCAATATACGCGGGACTGGTAGATTTTATCGATCGAGTAAGTTCAGGGTTAATAAAGTTGCCATCTATTATTAAGATTTTTTTATTCGTAACCGCATAGGCATACGCAAGATTTAATGCCAGAAAAGTTTTTCCTTCTTTGTACCCACAGCTAATTATAGTAAGTATTCTTGAATCTTTCAGTTCCTGATTTAACTCCAATCGTATCGCTCTTAACTGATCTTTAAAATCGGTTAAACCGCCAGCCTGCTCGTTCCATAAGTCGCCAAAGTTTAGCTTGTTATTTGGAATTAGTTCTAACTGGCCGATTACCGGAAGTCCAGAGTTATTTGCCAGCTGTTTTGCAGATTGTACAGAGTCGTCAAAATAGAATAATACAAATAAAACAATTATGCAGAATACAAAGCTGATTACGCCACTCAGTATTATTAACAGCATCTTTTTAGATGGTTGCAGTGCACCTGGCGACGCTTCCTGAGTTAACTTAAGTTTTGCGATAAATGTAGTTTGCATGCTGGTATTGTTATACCGGTCGAGAATATCCAGATATTCCTGACTCGCAATTTCAATATCCCGCTCATAACTTTGAATGCTTGCCTCAAAAGGCACTAATCTTCTGAATTGTGCAAAAAGTTTATTATGTAAACGCTCTAGCGACGCCACACTGTTTACCGAAAGATCGAGCTCTGTCTGAAGGCTGATTTTTTTTCCTATTAATTCCTGTTTTGCTACAAGTGGATTAAAAATAGCTTCATCAGAAGCTTCATTAATTTTATTGGTTGTTAACACTTGTAACGAATCATACATCCTTTTATAAATAGGATCAAAATCACTGTCAACGTATTTATCGCTTAATACTTTTGATTTTTCTTTATAGGTTACTATTTCTGCATTCACTTTTGAAGCAGTTGCTTCAAAAAATTTACGATCCCGCGGGTTGAATTTGTTGTCTATTGACCTTATAGCGCCGGAAATAGCGATTATTTGCTTTTGAAGATCTGCCTGCTTATTTTCGATATCTATCATCTGCCCGAAAATAATTCTGGCCTGTTCGGGGAGATTTAAAACATTATTACGAATCTTATAATATTTTAGGATCCCCATTTTATTATTCAAATCGTTCTGTTTTTGCGTTAGTAGATTTGAAAGGTAGGTTACCGATCTTTCACCAGTTTTCTTTATGATGTTTGTATAATAATTGATAAACTCTGTACATAAAGTATTCACGATAAAAGCAGATAAATCTGCATTGGGTGACTCAAATTCAACCGTAATGTAATCACTTTGAGCTACTCGCGATACTGACAGTTTCTTTTTAATACTTCCGACGTCATATTGCATCGAGTTCATAATATCAGAAAGAACAGCTTCCTGTTTATTCCTTTTTGAAAGAGGCTTTCTAGCATTGTAGTTTAGCGTGGCTACTTCTACTAATATTCTTCGATCGCTCTGCGGTAATTCCTGTATTTTTTGACTTAATTTTTTAAAAGGAGTTTTTGAAGTTAGATCATGGATTATTGCCTTATAAGAAACCATAACTAGTAGTCTCTGCATTTGCATCATCTGTATCAGATTGCTGAACTTCTGTTCAATTTCTGCTTGTTGAAGAGGAGGTGCATCACTTAAATTAACTTCATCCGATTTGTCTACAATTCCGGTAGCAATTTGACCTTGTGCAACATATGAATCAGGAAGGCTCTTAACAAGGAAATAGGTAATCAATACGGTCACAATTGGTATTAAAACCAAAACTTTGATGTTCCTGGATAAAAACTTAAAAAAAGACGCTAATTCCATTTATTGAGGTACTTCTTCTAATCTTATTCCTAATAATTCTTCTAATGCCACTTTTGCAGTCAACAAGGCGACTTCCGACTCTGCTTTAGATTTACTATTTGTAGTATACTGTGTGACTGCATTATTATAGTCTTCGAAGGTAGCTTCACCTTTCTCATATTTGTATTTAACCATTGTTAATAAGTTCTGGGCATTTGAACTTGCTTGCGAGCTAATTTTTACTCCTTTCAACGCTGACAAATAATTGAAATATCGTGTTTTAACTTCCGTTGACAGTGTAAGCAGATATTCTTCCAGATCGTATTTAGCTATTTTGTATTCTTCTTTTGCTTGTTTAATGGTAGAAGGGGTTTGTAAAATCGATCCTAAACTAAATGAAAACCCAATTTGATATCCACTAAAAAAGGTTGGGTTTGAAATATTTAATGTATTTGCAGGTGAATAAACATAGGATAAGCTCAAGGGACTGAGCCACCCAACTTTGGCGCTGGTAACCGCCGATTCTGCAATCTTAATTTTACTATTGTGCGATTTTAATCTGGGATAGTTTTCTTTTGCTACAGCGATAAGTTTCTCTACATATACATATGAAACTTCGTCAAGTAATGAAGTCTGAGTTTCCTGTGCACTAGAAGGTTTAATAGAAAAGATAAAAATAATGGTAATGAATCTTCTAAGTTGTTTAGTCATTGTTAAATCTCACCATAATGCAGCAAATCAATCAAAAATATTTAATCAGAACTTATAAGGCTTAAGAACTTGTTAACATCCTAACAAAAAATAATTTATTTCCAATTTTTAGAAACCCCTTTTTGAATCAGGCGTATATAACCCAGTATCATGCCAAACCAAAGCTTTATTATCTTTAAAAAAATACTGTACGCTTCAAAGGTATAAAGGTTGCGGAAAAATTGTCTTTTTTGCGAACTCAGTATAAAAAGAGTGTCGTTGATTATCAGTTTTATATGCGGTATTCCAATTAAATGCAGATTTTGAATAGATGCCTTTCGCATTTTCAAAGCCACTTTTATAATAGATGGATATTGCGGAGATGTATAGCATTATATTTGCATTAAATATTTGACTGGCGAGTATAAAAAGTATGTATGAGTAAAATATCGCCCCATTTCTAAAAATTCTGATGTTTAAAAAAAATATTGCGCTGGTTTTTTTCATCTTTTTGGGTGGATTTGGGAAATTATTTGCCCAGTTTCCTTACTATGAAAGTTTTAAGAACTCTACTGCACCCGACATCGTGTTTGGCGGGCAGCCTGAGGCCTATCTTACATCTGGTAAATTAGATCCCGCTACCGGAATAACAGATCCCGTTGGTGAGGGATATCTTCGATTGACAAAGAATACGCAAAACCAAAAAGGATTTATCCACAATAAAACTAATTTCTCATCTCAGTATGGTTTGAAAATAGATTTTGAATATTTTACTTATGGAGGAGGGCAGTTTGGCGTGTCTGCAGATGGCATTACCTTTTTTCTCTATGATGGATCAGTTTCAGATAATAACTTTAAAATCGGCGGGTTTGGCGGGTCTTTAGGATACGCACAGTACAAGCACTCGACCGATTTGTCTCCTACCGACGGTGTAACAGGAGGATATCTAGGAATAGGTTTGGACGAGTACGGGAACTTTTCCAACCCTACCGAACTCCGCGTTGGCGGTCCAGGACTTTTAAAACACTCTGTTACGCTTAGAGGGCGGGGAGTGGGAAATGGGCCAACCCTTCCTAATTCTGCCATTGGAAATTATAGGTATCTTACACATAAACAAACTATACCAGAATTTGGGTTGATCTCAGGAACCAGAAAAGCTGATAAAACCCATCCCGACTATAGAAAAGCTATAATTGATTTGAAACCTGCTACCGCGCCAGCAACAGGGTATTATATTACGGTTAGAATTGTGATTGGAGGAATTCCTCAGGTTACCCATACAGTAATTGATAATTATTATTATCCGGATGCTGCTCCTGCCATAGTCCGGTATGGGATCGCATCATCCACGGGTTTTGAATATAATTATCACGAAATCAGGAATATTCGCATTAACGCTTTCGATCCTGTTCCTCCGGTTGCTATCAATGATCTAAATAATGCAACAGCAAAAAATACTGCTGTGGAACTTAATATTTTAAATAATGATACCGATATAAATGGAAATAATACAATCGTTCCTACGACTATAACAATAACAAGTAAGACTTCCGGCGCGGTAATAACGAACAATGCCGCGGGCGGCGTAACTTATACGCCTCCACCTGGTTTTTTGGGTACCGATACATTTTATTATACCGTAAAAGATGAAGACGGAGAAACGTCAAATATCGCCAAAGTCGAAGTACTTGTAAGCAGTGTTAAACCTGTTGGACTTTCCGATAATTCGACTACTTCCGTTAATATCCCTGTTACCATAGATGTATTGGGTAATGATCCATCTAAATCAGATGCAACAGTAATTGCTTCGGGACCAACAGTTAAGGGGGGATCCATTAGTGTGAATCCTGATGGTACAATTAAATATACTCCTCCTTTGAATTTTTTTGGAAATGATTCCTTTTATTATAAACTTAGAAATGGAGATGGCCTGGAGTCAGACCCGATTTTAGTTACAATACTTGTACAGAGCCCGCCGATAGCTGTGAACGATAATCAATCCACGCCGATGGATGTTCCGGTAACAATAGATTTAGCGGTTAATGACACCGATGCTGATGGCGCAATTAATAAGGCATCAGTCACTATTAAAAGCTCGCCTGCTAACGGTACTTTAAGTCAGCCAGATGCTCAGGGAAATGTAACTTTTAGCCCCAAGCCCAATTTTTCAGGAGTTGACAGTTTTACTTATACCATTAAAGACGATAAGGGGGCGGAATCAAACATAGCAACTGTCACCATAACAGTCACCTCGGTTCCTAAGATCGGTCTTTCAAAAGCATTAACGAGCGTAAGAAATTCTCTGAATGGAACTTTTATAGTACGTTTTAAATTTACCGTAGGCAATTACGGCAAAGAGCCACTGGAGAAGGTCAGCATAAAGGATGATTTATCTGCGACGTTCGCCGGTACAGAGCTTAACGTTATAGGAGTTAATACCACAGGTTCTCTCAAAGCGAATAATAATTTTAATGGAATTGGTGATATTGAGTTGCTGGACCTTTCAAGCACGCTTGCTTCAAATACCACAGAAACAGTTGAGTTAATTCTGAACGTTGTTTTACTTGCTACTGATGGAACTTATCAGAATAGTGCCATCGCGGAAGGTTTTTCATCAGTTTCCGGGCAAAAAACTACCGATGCATCTGTAGCCGGAGAAAAACCGGATCCATTTGTTTCCGGAGATGTCACACCCTCGGGTCCAACGTTTTTTCAGTTAAAAAAAGGCCCGCTATACATACCTGAGGGTTTCTCACCCAATAATGACGGCATAAACGATTTGTTTATAATTAGTAATAGCCAGGGTAAAACGATAAAATTAGAGATATATAATCGATGGGGTAATATAGTTTATAAATCATCCGCTTATAAGAATGACTGGGATGGAAGATGTACTGTAGGAATTTTTCTGGGTGAAGATTTACCTGTTGGTACCTATTATTATATAGTAGTGATTGATGATACTGATAAGCGTGTGGGCTATATCACTATAAACAGATAATTATGAAAAGAACTTTAGGGTTACTATTAATTCTGTTAACTGGCCTAAGTATTTCATCTGCTTTTGGCCAACAAACTGCGATGTATACGCAGTACATGTTCAATACATTGGCTATAAATCCAGGCTATGCCGGCAGCAGGAACGTTATTTCAGCCACTGCTTTACTTCGTAACCAATGGACGGGTGTTGAAGGAGCGCCAACAACTCAAACCTTTACTCTGGACGCTCCAATAAATCAAAAAAAGGTAGGCTTGGGGCTGCAACTTTTTAGCGACAAACTAGGAAGGACTTCAAACACGGGTGCGGTGGCCAGTTATGCATATCGTATTCGAATGAGTAAGGCCAGTTTATCATTCGGGTTACAAGGAAGTTTAAGCGTATTCGATGCTGATTATAATTCTATTGAACTCGATCCTTCAGGTCTCTCTAATGACCCTGCGTTTGCTAGCAACGATAAAAAGACTCTATTTAATTTCGGAACAGGAATATATTATAATACAGATCGGTTCTATGCCGGACTATCATCACCAGAATTGATTAATAATATATTGCCGGGCTCCGCAACCGACAAAAATCGTCAAACTTTTCACCTTTTTTTAATGTCTGGGTATGTTTTCCCAATCAATAATACATTTAAACTAAAACCTTCGGTTCTTATTAAAGGAGTGAAGGGAGCTCCATTAGAAGCAGATGTAAATACCAGTCTGTGGATTAAAGATGTATTATCGTTAGGGGTGCAATATAGAACCAATGCTGATATGTCCGGGTTAGTCGAAGTTCAGATAGCCCCGCAGATTCGTTTTGGATATGCTTACGATCACAGCACTACTTCATTAAGCAGTTATAATTCAGGAAGTCATGAAATAATGTTGAGATATGAATTTGGATTTCAGCGGAATAGGGTTTTATCACCAAGATATTTTTAGTGAAAATGGATATAAAGAAACTTTCCTACTTAATTGTTTTTCTGTTTTTTATAACCTCTTTTCAAACTGGTTTTTCGCAGTCACAAAAAAGCAGAGCACAATTAAAAATAGCCGAAAAATATTATAAACGATTACATTATTTATCGGCTATCCAATATTTAAAACCTCTGTTAAATGTAGATTCCACTCAGGTAGTCGCTCAGGAATTGATAGCGAATAGCTATCGCAACCTTCGTGAATATAATGAAGCGTTACTTTGGTACAGTAAGTTGGTCAAGCAGTCAAGTTTGAAACCTGAATGGACCCTTTATTATGCGGAAGCATTAGCAAACGTGGAAAAATATGAGGAGTCTGAAAAATGGTATCGTAAATATTTAAGTCTTGTTCCGGCAGATAAAAGAGCCTCATCTTTTGTAAAGGCCGGTCCAGCATCATTTCAGGGAAATTCAGACTGGGTCGTATATCAAACCAATCTAAACACTGCTGCATCAGAATATTCTCCTGCATGGTATAAAAAAGGCTTGCTGTTTGTTAGCAATCGTTTTCCTGATCAATTAGTCAAAAATGTATTTGGCTGGGACAATACACCCTACAGCAATATTTACGAATTTGATAATATAAAAAACATCAAGACTGACTCCGCGGTGAATTCCGTGAGTAATAACCTATTATTCTATAAAACTAACGACGATGATACTGAACCAACCAGTAACGATAGCAAAATAGTCGGAGTTTATAATGGTCGTGTTTTTAATCCTGGACAACAAGTTTCTGTAAACGGTGTTTCGGCTGTTAAGGGTAAAGTTAACACAAAGTTTCATGAAGGCCCTTGTGTTGTAGCATCCGATGGTTCTTTGATTTTTACCCGAAACAATTATGTTTCAGGCAAAGCTGGAAAAAGTGCAGACGGAACGATAAAACTCAAACTTTTTACTGCCAGTGGTTTAAACTGGAATCATTTAGAGGAGTTTTCTTATAATAGTGATGAATATTCAGTCGGCCATCCAGCCTTGAGCGCAGATGGAAATATCTTAATATTTGTCTCTGATATGCCAGGTGGCTTTGGAGGAAAGGATTTATATTATAGCGTCAGAACCGGACTCGGGAAGCAGTGGATCAAACCTGTAAATATGGGGCGCAAAATTAATACAGAAGGGAATGAAATGTTTCCTTTTTGGGGAAAAGACGGAGTGCTGTTTTTCTCCTCCACGGGCTATGCGGGTTTAGGCGGACTAGATCTTTTTGAAGTTATGCTTAAGGATTTAAGGCCAGTAGGAATTCCTCACAATCTTGGTGCTCCTATTAATTCCTCTGCCGACGATTTTGGATTGATAAGGTCGGACGATGGAAAGAGTGGCTATTTCAGCTCTAATAGATCCGGAAACGATGATATTTACGCATATACACGTCAGAGCTACACCATTAAATTAGCGGGAAAAATTCTTGACGCCCAAACTAACTTGGCATGGCCTGGAAGTCAGGTTTATCTTCGGACCTCTGAAGGTATTGATACATTAAAGGTAAACCGTAACGGAGAATTTTCTTTCGATCTTAATAAAGAAACAGATTATGAAGTAATCGGATATAATCCTGATTACGTTACGAAAAGACAGTTTGTAAGTACAACAGGTATTCGGACTGATTCTACTATACAGGTAAACTTTATGCTTAACAAGGCTCAAAAGTCACAGTATTGGGTGGTTAAGAACTGTGATTCTTTAAAAAGAGCTTTTAATATGCCTAATATATATTACGATCTAGATAAGTCAATAATTCGTGAACAATCAACGCTAATTCTGGATAAACTTGTTCAATTGATGAAAATGCATCCCGAAGTTTCCATTATTACTTCTAGTCATTGCGATAGTCGTGCTTCTGCAGGCTATAATAAAGCTTTGTCCTTAAGAAGGGGTGAAGCTACAAAATCCTACCTGGTGTCGAAAGGAATTAATGCTCGCAGAATCAGCGTTGAATATTACGGCAAGAGTCGTCTGGTGAATCGTTGTTATGATGGCGTGAACTGCTCGGAAGAAAACCAACAATTAAACAGAAGAACAGAATTTGACGTGATAATTAACGGGGTAAATTTAAGTCAGCTGGATTGTAGATAAAATGGATCCAGCAGTGATTATTTACGGTTTAAATCGTAGTTGTACTTGATTTGTCTGTAAATATCCCTAACAATTGTAATTAAAAAATTAGAGCTTTGCGTCCAGTTGCTTCTTGTCATGGTGCTAGGCTCGGCTTCAGAGTTCTTTTGATGGAATAATTGTTTAAAATCATTAAAAAAAAGTCCTTTCCCTTTATTTCGGATGAATGAGATACACATCAAATATTCAGTTCGATCTCCTTTAAGGCCTTCAGCATATCGCCCAAATTTTTGAAAAAAAGAATCTCGTCTCAGATGCGGATGATCGCTATAGCAATAAATTTTTTTGTAATGGGCGCCCCAGCGTTTTATCAACATTTCTGAAAATCCATATTTATATGGTTTTAAGTAAGGATATTTTAGATAGGAGTAAAAACGAACAATGTCCAGGTCTGCTCTTTCGTCCATCATATCCAAAGCGTTCTTGAAATGTACGCCAAAATCAGTTGCTGGTTCAAAATCCTCCTGAACGTAGAGAGTGTATGGAGTTGTTACAGCATCCTGGCCTTTATTGATGTTGTTCCCAAGCCCTTTATTTTGCGGACTTGTTCTCAAGGTAA
>CBFGOI010000079.1:0-22868 GCA_965650335.1 uncultured Pedobacter sp.
GTGCGGCCACCAGGACGGCAAGGTCACGGTCCCGCACGAGGACTTCCTCGCGAAGGTGCGCGCCTGCCGCTACGCCTTCCTCGAGCTGGGCGTCGACAACGGCATCATTGTCGACGCGCAACTGAGAAATATCCGCGAAGGCGCCCATTATACCCAATTTATGGTATACGATTTAGATGGCGACGGCATTGCAGAACTAGCCTGTAAAACTGCCGACGGAACGATCGACGGAAGAGGCAAGGTAATAGGCGATTCTACTAAAGACTACCGCGATCAGCGTGGAATGATTTTGAAAGGTCCCGAGTTTCTTACTGTATTTAATGGATTAACAGGCGCCGAAATTTACACGACAAATTACAATCCGCCACGTCATCCAACTAAACTTGAGCCAACTTCTCAAGAGCTAAAAGACATTTGGGGCGATGGAAATGGCAATCGGAGCGATCGCTACTTGGCCGCGGTGGCTTACCTTGACGGCGTACATCCGAGTTTAGTTATGTGTCGTGGTTATTATACCCGTACAGTATTAGCAGCTTACGATTTTAAAAATGGGAAGCTCACAGAGCGTTGGGTTTTCGATAGTGATGCCAGCGATGAAACCCGGCCTTTCCGCGGGCAAGGCAACCACAATTTGACGGTGGCTGATGTGGATGGAGATGGAAAAGATGAAATTATATATGGTCAGATGACTTTGGATGACAACGGGAAAGGGCTTTATACTACCAGAATCGGGCACGCCGATGCACTGCACGTGTCAGATTTAGACCCATCCCGCCCAGGCCTAGAAGTTTTTAGTATTCAGGAACGCTTTGATGATGCAGGCGCAAATTTCCGCGATGCCCGCACCGGGGAAGTGATATGGAAAAAAGCTTCAGTCAAAGCAGGTGATGATGGAGAAGGCCCCGGCAGGGCTTTGTCTCTGGATGTTGATCCACGATATAAAGGCTTTGAGTCATGGGTAGCAGGAGCAAATATTACAGGCATGTTCGACGTGAAAGGCAATAAAATTGCGGACCGGACTCCGGCAGTAAACTTTGGTATCGTTTGGGATGCCGATATGTTAAGCGAGATCTTAAATTCAACTACCGTGGGTAAATGGGATTATACGAATCAGAAAACAGATGTGATGTTAAATGCGGCAAATTACGACTGTGTTCATAATAATGGCACCAAATCTACTCCCGCTTTAAGTGCCGATATCCTGGGCGACTGGCGTGAGGAAGTGATGTACCGTACGCGCGATGGTAAAGAACTCAGAATTTTCACAACCACTATTCCGGCAGCAAACCGGTTTTATACATTTATGCACGATCCTCAGTACCGTTTAAGTATAGCCTGGCAAAACGTGGCATATAATCAGCCGCCCCATACCAGTTTTTACATTGGTCCGGATATGAAAGCTCCTCCAAAGCCAAATATCGTTTTGGTAAAGTATAAGGGTAAATTAAGGCATTAAGGCAGGCTTACCTCCATATTGATTAGAGGTGCTCACAAATATTACTGTCTTCAAAAGGGAAGTTCTAGGCCATAATTATAATATAGGATATACTGTGCTATAACCCGTATGGTAAGGAACTAAAAATCCTCTCCATGCGGAACGACAGTTTAATGACCTGGAAGTGTGTTTTGATCTTCTGGAAAATAAAATCCTGTTTTAAACCCCCAAAAATGTAACATGTGTATTACTCCCGACTTACAAAAACTTCATTTAGACGCAACTGGTTGGGTTTTTTATTTCACTAAATACTCACTGCATGATGGAGCATGACGGTTAAGCCTTCTCAAATCAGTTATTTTAGCCAACCGTTTTATAAGCCCAGGAATGAATAGATGTTTTTTTAACAGTTTTTTGCTTGCCGTATTTGTGCTTTTAGCATCTACTGCGATGTCTCAAAAGCAAATGGAGTATCTCAACAGAGGTACAATTGCTATAAGTCAGGGCGGCGGGAAAGTTTATCTGGGATGGCGAATGCTAGGAACTGATTCACCTGATGTTTCTTTTAACGTCTACCGTTCCACAGGGGTAGCGAAGGCTATTAAACTAAATAGTAAACCAATTTCGAACAGTACAAATTTCGTAGATGGCGGTGTAGATAGCACTAAGTCGAACACTTATTTTGTTAAGGTTCTTTCACAGGGCAAAGAAGTTGAAACAGGTGAGAGTTTTACATTGCCTCCAAACGCTTCTGTACAACAATATTTTCCAATTCGTTTAAAAGCTATCCCCGGCTATACCCCAAACGACGCTTCGGTAGGTGATCTGGACGGAGACGGACAATACGAGATCATTCTTCACCAAACCGGACGTGGCAGAGATACGCCTTCGCCCGGAATTACAGACGCTCCTATCTTTCAGGCATATAAACTGGATGGCACATTGTTATGGGAAATAAACCTCGGTAAAAATATCCGCGAAGGCGCACATTATACCCAGTTTATAGTAATTGATATGGATGGCGATGGCGTTTCAGAATTCGCATGCAAAACAGCCGATGGCACTATCGACGGAAAAGGTAAGGTAATTGGCGATTCAACTAAAGATTGGCGGAATTTAAAAGTGCCAGAGAGAAATACCTTCTATGGTAAAATACTGGATGGCCCAGAATACTTCACCGTTTTCAGTGGCAAAACCGGACAAGCATTAGCAACTACCGATTATATCCCCGGCCGTTATCCTTTAAATGGATGGAATGGTCATGGCGGAAATGGGGGGGGCGATAGTACCGGAAATCGGGTTGATCGGTTTGTAGCGGGCGCTGCCTATCTTGATGGAAAACTACCAAGCGTTTTAATGTGCCGTGGATATTATGGCCGAACAGTGATTGCAGCTTGGGATTATAGAGCGGGAAAATTGAGCTCACGCTGGGTGTTTGATAGCAAAGATGGTGAGAACCCTTACTCTGGACAGGGCAATCACGGTTTGAGTATTGCGGATGTAGATAATGACGGGAAAGATGAAGTTATATATGGCGCAATGGTTATCAATGATGATGGTAAAGGAATTTTTTCAACAAACCTCCGTCATGGTGATGCATTGCATGTAACTGACCTCGATCCTCAACGCCCGGGATTGGAAGTTTTCGGAGTTCACGAAATTGAAGAGGGGACGAAAGGACCTGGTGCTGCTTTATATGACGCAAAGACCGGCAAGATTCTCTGGACGGGCCATGATGATGAAGATGTGGGCCGCGGTGTTGCTGAAAATATTGATTCTTCAAATCCAGGTGCCGAAATGTGGTTCTCTGGGTCTAATGGCTTGTTAAATTTAAAAGGCGAGAAAATTGGCCCCGATCCCACGTCCACTAATTTTGTTTGCTGGTGGGATGCTGACTTAACCCGCGAGTTACTTAACGGCAATGGTATCGATAAATACAAAGTGGGCCGTATTTTCACTGCTACGGGTTGTTCGTCAAATAATGGAAGTAAATCTACACCTGCCTTAAGTGCCGATATTTTAGGTGATTGGAGGGAAGAGTTAATTTTAAGAACTACAGACAATAAAGAGCTTAGAATTTATACCACCACTATCCCCACACAGCACAAAATGTACACCTTAATGCACGATTCGCAATATCGCATGGCTATTGCATGGCAAAATGTTGCATATAATCAACCTCCGCATCCGAGTTTTTATATTGGAGAGGATATGAAGCCAGCTCCTAAACCTAAGATCATATTAAAAAGGCCTGGAACTATATCAGTAAATAGATAAACTTACGTTTTAAAATTATGAATAAGTTAGCATCAATTAAAAAACTATGGCCGGCACTAGTAGCAGTTGTTTTACTGGTAGCAGCGTTTCGTCAGGAGAATAAACCAACGGTTTATATTATCGGAGATTCGACGGTTCGCAATTTCAATAATGTGCAACGTGGTTGGGGGGCTTATCTGGGTACATTTCTGGATACAACCCGTATCGCTATCAGCAATCAGGCGATGGCTGGGCGAAGTACCAGAACATTCATTAAAGAAGGCCGTTGGGAAAAAGTCTTGTCGACCTTAAAGCCAGGCGATTTTGTATTGATGCAATTCGGACACAATGAAGGCAGTGTTCCGGATACCACCAAGGCTGGATATCGTGGAGTACTAAAGGGAATCGGTGAAGAAACAAAAGAATTGACATGGCCCGATGGTAAAAAAGAAGTAGTACTTACCTATGGTGCGTATCTGCGAAAGTTTATAAAAGAAGCTAAAGCAAAGGGTGCAACTCCTGTTGTTCTCTCTATGATTCCGAGAAACGAGTGGGAAGGTGGAAAAGTTAAACGTGCAAACAATGATTTTGGAAAATGGGCAAAAGAAGCTGCCGAGCGCCAAGGGGTGGCATTTATTGATTTGAATCAGATAACTGCGGATAAGTATGATAAAATGGGTCCCGAAAAAGTGAAGGAATTCTTCCCCGGCGATCATACCCATACCAATGAGGCAGGTGCTATTGTAAATGCGGCTTCGGTAGCAGAAGGTATTAAAACTCAGAAACAATTGGCCCTGGCTAAGTTTCTACGTTAAGTTTTTAAATTCGAATTTAGCTGAGTCTGACGTGTTAAACCCTGTCAGACTCTCTTTAATTTTATATATAATGAAACCATCATGAGCATGCCTCTTACAAAGAGCAATCAACTTAGCGAAGCGTTCTCTTGAACACAGCTAATAAAATATGAACGAGTGAAAAATATGCGCATGATAGCTTCATCTCCATTAAAAACTTAGCGAAGCGATCTCATTGAGACCTTTGAAAATAACTACTACTCAATAAACAATTTATATTCTGATGAAAAAAACATACAAGCTCTTTTTATTGGCCACTGTGGCAGTCGTTTCCTCGTGTCTGGTTATGAAGTCGCAACAAAAGCCCACACTTTTTTTAATTGGCGATTCAACCGTGAGACATGGTTCAAAAGGTATGGGAGATGGCGGCCGTTGGGGATGGGGCGACATTATTGCAGCGTACTTTGATACTACCAAGATCGCTGTTAAAAACGAAGCACTTGGAGGAACCAGCAGCCGTACTTTTATGAATAGAGGACGATGGACTGCTGTACTGCCACAAATTAAGAAAGGCGATTACGTAATTATGCAGTTTGGTCATAATGATAGCAGTCCTTTAGACGATTCTGCCCGTGCCCGCGGAACAATTAAAGGAAACGGCGATGAAACTAAAGAGATATACAATCCCATTACTAAACAAAAAGAGGTTGTTCATTCTTATGGTTGGTATATCAGGAAGTTTATTTCAGATATCAAAGCCAAGGGAGCAACTCCAATTGTGGCTTCACTGGTTCCAAGAAATAGCTGGAACAATGGCAAGGTAAATCGTTCGGTTAATAGTTACGGACAGTGGGCCCAACAGGCGGCGCAGCAGGGAGGAGCTTACTTTGTAGACCTTAACAGGATAACAGCCGATCATTATGACCAGGAGGGTGAAGCGAAAGTTAAAGCCACTTACTTTAATACTACGGATGCCACACATACCATCGAGGCTGGTGCCCGGTTGAATGCACAATCGGTGGTAGAAGGATTGAAAGAACTGAAGAATAATCCCCTTCGAAAATATTTAATATCAGAATAGCAAATAGAAACAATATGATAAATTTTCGTTCATTTATTAGGATAATAGCTTTGCTGCTCGTCGCTTTAGTTTGCACCGAAGCGAATGCACAGAAGCTTCCTAAAAAGAAAAAAGTGTTGAAGCAAATGCGATTAACCAATCAGTATTTTATGAACAAATGGCCAGATCCGGGTAAGTCTATTGTTACTAACAAAGAGCGGCCCAGTAATATCTGGACCCGCGGTGTGTATTATGAGGGACTGATGGAGCTTTATCGTATAGAGCCAAAAGAAAATAAGCAAAAGGTATACTACGATTATGCAGTAGATTGGGGGCAAAAGCATAACTGGGGTTTAAGAAGCGGTACTGCAAGAGATCGGCAGAATGCCGATGATCAAACCTGCGGACAAACATATATCGACCTGTATCTTATTGATAAGAAAGAAGAAAGAATACGGGATATCAAAGCCGCAGTTGATGGTATGCTGGTGAGTGAAAAAGTAGATGATTGGTGGTGGATTGACGCACTCCAAATGGCAATGCCTGTATTTTCGAGATTAGGCGTGGTATACAACGATACAAGATACTTTGATAAAATGTATGAGCTGTACCATTACACTAAAACGAAGCATGGCGACAAGGGACTATGGAATCCTGAAGACAAACTTTGGTGGAGAGATAAAGATTTCGATCCTCCATATACCGAGCCAAATGGACAAGATTGTTATTGGGCAAGAGGGAACGGCTGGGTAGTTGCTGCTTTAGTTCGTACGTTGAGCATGCTGCCAAAATCTGATCCTCACTATAACGAGTACATGCAGGATTATAAAGATATGATGGCTGCATTGCTTCCGATTCAAAGAGCAGATGGTTTTTGGAATGTAAGTTTGCACGACCCTAATAACTTCGGAGGTAAGGAAACCAGCGGAACTTCCTTATTTGTTTATGGGATGGCCTGGGGAGTTAACAATGGCGTGTTAAGCAGGGAAGTTTATACCCCTGCCTTGGTTAAAGCCTGGAATGCAATGTCAAAAGAGGCTGTTCATAAAAACGGCTTTCTTGGTTATGTACAGGGAACCGGGAAAGAACCTAAAGATGGGCAGCCGGTAAGCTATACAAGTAAGCCAGACTTTGAAGATTACGGCCTTGGCTGTTTCCTGATGGCTGGAAGTGAAGTTTATAAAATGAAATAATGAATGATAAATGGCGCTTTGGTTGTCTCAAAACTATGATGGACAATGGAGCATTAATACCAGTCTGCTGAACTTGTTTTGGCAGATTGGTGCAGTTTAGAGAATGCTTGGCTCCTGAATTACTTATAGACCCTGAAGCGCTTCCAAATCTTTTTAATACTGTTTACCACGCTTTTATAATGCAAATCCAGTATGTCAACCAACCATAAATGTTCCTTTTTTCTTCTCTGCTCTATTTTGTTCTGTTTTTCTGCTCTTGCCCAACCTGCGGGTAGCTATAGCTCGGGCTTTAAAAAACAGGGCAATGAATTCTTTTTTTCAAACTCAAACTCCGATGTTAAAATAGAGTTTTGTACACCGGGCATGTTTCGTGTGAGAACCTCCTGGAGCAGAAGCTTTGAAGAGAATGAACCTTGGATGGTTTCAAACTATAACTGGTCTCAGCAGGATATAATTTCTTCACAAAATAATGATCATTACCTGCTTCAGTCGTCTAAGCTCGATGTGCGTGTTTACAAATCCCCATTCCGGATAGATGTTTACAACAAAGAGGGCAAGCTATTATCTTCTGAATATAACGGAGGCGCATTTAAGCAGGGCGAAGCTGTTGGTGTAAATAAAAAATTAGTAGCAGATGAGCACTTTTTCGGATTTGGCGAGCGAATGGATTTCATCGATCAGAAAAGCAAAAAGCTAAAGTTAAACGTAGGGCGAGGTACAGGAATGCCGCATGAGATAGGTGCTTACAATATCTTAGAAGCTAATTATTCGCCTGTGCCGTTTTTTATGAGTACACAGGGATACGGTATTTTTCTGCACAACTCCTTTGCCAGCGAATGGGATATGGGTTCAAGTCGCGACGATCAGTACAGTTTTAAAGCCGTCGATGGCGAACTGGATTACTATTTCATATATGGCCCTACCTTTCCTACAATACTTGCTGATTATACTGCATTAACAGGCAAAGCACCTTTAATACCAAAATTTGCTTTTGGTTTACATGCCGGAACGTACAGCGGCGGAACCTGGGGCCACGAAGCGGAAACTTCCGACAGCTATGTTATAGCCCTGGCACGTAAATTCAGAGCTTTGGGTATTCCGGTAGATTTATTGTGGCTGGATTCTACCTGGAGAATTTTCGGTAAAAATGGAGGTAAAGGTGCCACGTCATTCGAATGGCGCGAAACCTTTAAAGATCCAAAAGGAATGTTTGACAGCTTATACGCCATGAATTTTAAAATGGTTGGCCTACATCTGCGACCTCGTTTTGATAATGGCAATACCATGAATCTTTTAGATCAGGCACGCGAGCAAGGATTTGTGTATCCCGAACCCGGTGGAAAAGGCGAATTTGTAAATTTCTTCGATCAAAAGTCTGTTGATTGGTGGTGGAACAATGGTGTAATGAAAGTAGCCTCACAAGGGGCCATGTTCTTAAAAACTGATGAAGGAAGTGCTTTTGGAGGTTTGGCTAATGAAAGTGATAAAACGGGTCCCACTGATAAAACCGCACAGAAATTACATAATGTTTTTCCTATTGCTTATGCGAAGGCTCCTTACGAGAAATTCCAAACCTTGAACAAAATGCGAGGCTTAAATCAGACCCGCGAAGGTTATGCCGGCATACAGCGCTATCCCTTCATTTTTGCAGGCGACTGGCCGAGTGAATGGCAATATTTTGCTCCTGTAATAAAGGCGGGAATTAACATTGGCGTTTCCGGTGTAGGCTATTGGTCGCATTGTATGGGTGGTTTCGAACATGTTGCCGATCCTGAATTATATATGCGCTGGGTGCAATTTGGAATGTTTAGTCCCATTGCTTTGGTTTTTGGCATGGAGCATCCGAATTATAAGGAACCATGGAATTATGGCGAGGCAGCACTTGCTAATTTTAAGAAATACGATTTGTTACGATATCGCTTAATTCCTTATATGTATAGCAATGCATTTAATATGTATCAAAGCGGTATGCCTTTAATGCGGGCTTTAGTTCTTGAAAATCAAAACGATAAGAATGTATACGATATTGGTGATCAATATCTGTTCGGAAATAATCTGATGGTTGCTCCGGTGACTACGAAAGGTGCACAAACCAGAACCGTTTATCTTCCGGAAGGAGATTGGTACGACTACTGGACGGGGAAAAAATACTCAGGAAAACAATATATACACGTCGTTACTCCTTTAGATACCATACCTCTTTTTGCCAAAGCTGGAGCGATTATACCGATGCAGCCCGAGATGAAGTACTTCGGAGAAAAGCCTGTTAATGAAATTACTATTGATATTTTCCCAGGCAAAAGTTCTTCTTTTGAATTGTATGAAGATGATGGATTAAGTCTTCAATATCAAACAGGAAAGTTTGCATTAACCAGGATAACGACCACCGTTCAGCCGAAGAACTTAAAGGTATACATCAGTAAAAGTTCCGGACATTACGAGCCTGAGCTGCGTACATATGTGGCGAAAATTCGTTTAGGAGAAGGGCAGAAACCATCTGCGATTACTGAGAACGGAAAGAAGATAGCACTTGGTTCAAAATCTACTTTATCAAGAACAGCCGGTTATTTCTTCGACGAAAAAGAGAACGTGGTTTATGTAAAGACCGCGCGGAATAACAAGTCTAATATCGAATTGATTGTAAAGTATTAGTATGAAAAGGAGAGTCTCATTTTTAGTCCTGGCGGGCTTTTTACTGCTCAATGCCGGCGCAAGCGCTCAGCGTATTAAATATAATTTTAATCCTGATTGGAAGCTGTATGTTGGCGATGAAAAAGGTGCCGAAGCACCGGGCTTTAATGATGCCGGCTGGCAATCTGTAACTTTGCCACATGCCTGGAATGAAGATGATGCGTTCAAAAAAAATATTGCAGAACATTCAACCGGAATAGTTTGGTATCGGAAACATTTTAAGGTTCCGTCTTCAGATAAAGGGAAAAAGATTTTTTTAGAATTTGAAGGTGTTCGTCAGGCAGGTGAATTTTATTTAAACGGAAAATTCATCGGTCTCCATGAAAATGGAGCTATGGCTTTTGGTTTTGATGTTTCAGATCTAGTTAAGCCTGGACTGGATAATGTTATCGCTGTGCGCATTGATAACGCATGGGATTACCAGGAAAAGGCTACCAAGATTAAATTTCAATGGTCCGATAGAAATTTTAACGCTAATTATGGCGGCCTACCGAAAAATGCCTGGCTGCATGTTTCTGATAAATTGTATCAAACGCTGCCATTGTTCTCTTTCCTCAAAACTACAGGGGTTTATATCTATGCTAAAAATTTTAATATCCCAAAAAGGACTGCTACAGTCACTGCCGAATCGGAAGTAAAGAACGATTACCCCGCATCGAAAACTTTTCAATACGAAGTCGAACTTAAAGATTTGGACGGAAATTCGGTGAAAACCTTTGCCGGCCCAAAAACAACATTGAAGCCTGGAGAAAGCAGAATTGTCAGTGCAAGCGCGGCAATAGATAACCTTAACTTTTGGAGTTGGGGCTACGGATACCTGTATACGGTAAGCACACGAATTAAAGTAAACGGAAAGCTTGTTGATGAAGTAAAAACAAAAACAGGATTCCGAAAAACTGAATTTAAAAATGGAACCGTGTATTTAAACGACCGGGTACTAATGCTTAAAGGATATGCGCAGCGTACGAGTAACGAATGGCCTGCACTTGGCATGTCTGTGCCCCCATGGATGAGCGATTACAGCAATGGCCTAATGGTCGAAAGCAATGCCAATCTGGTTAGGTGGATGCATATTACTCCCTGGAAACAGGATGTTGAATCGTGCGATAGAGTGGGTTTGATACAAGCGATGCCTGCCGGCGATTCGGAAAAAGATGTTCAGGATGGCCGCTGGATACAACGCGTACAATTAATGCGTGATGCCATAATTTACAATCGTAACAATCCCAGTATTTTCTTCTACGAA
Source organism: uncultured Pedobacter sp. (assembly GCA_965650335.1). Classification (GTDB taxonomy): domain Bacteria; phylum Bacteroidota; class Bacteroidia; order Sphingobacteriales; family Sphingobacteriaceae; genus Paradesertivirga. The sequence goes on from CBFGOI010000079.1 coordinate 10,676, forward strand.
AGTGGCAATGAATCCATTAGCGAGCAACACATGGCCGAAATGAAAGCTATTAAAGACAAGTATGATCCGAACGGTGGTCGTGCTATCGGCTCTCGCGAAATGTTGGATAGCAAAATTGCTGAGTATGGTGGTGAAATGCTGTACACCAATAAAAGCGCCGACATTCCTCTGTGGGCGACAGAATACTCCAGAGATGAAGGTTTACGTAAATATTGGGATGAGTTTTCTCCGCCATACCATAAAGATGGTGACGGACCGATGTATCGGAATGCTCCTGCCAGAGAATACAATCGCAACCAGGATTCTCATGCTATTGAAGATGTAGCGCGATGGTATGAGTTTTGGCGAGAACGCCCCGGAACCGGAAAGCGTGTAAGTGCAGGTGGCGTAAATATTATTTTTTCTGATTCGAATACGCATTTTCGTGGAGCGGAAAACTATCGCCGGAGTGGTGAGGTGGATGCTTTGAGAATTCCTAAAGATGGATTTTTTGCTCACAAAGTAATGTGGAACGGATGGGTTGATGTAGATAAACACAGCACACACATTATTGGACATTGGAACTATCAGCCGGGTACAAAAAAGGATATATATGTTGTTTCGAGCGGTGAGAAAGCAGAGTTATTTATTAACGGCCAGTCTAAAGGATTTGGAGAAAAAAGCGATGGATTTTTATTCACTTTTAAAAACATTGAATGGCAGCCAGGAACTATTAAAGCTGTTTCTTACGACACTCAAAATCAAAAGCTATCAGAAGCAGAAATCATAACAGCGGGAAAACCGACTAGCTTGCGTCTTACTACAATGCAGGCACCTGATGGCTTAAAAGCAGATGGCGCAGATGTGGTGTTGGCACAGGTTGAGGTAGTGGATGCGAATGGAAATCGTTGCCCAACAGCTTTAAACATGATCGATTTTAAACTGGAAGGTAATGCCGAATGGCGCGGCGGACTGGCACAAGGGCCCGATAATTATATCCTTTCTAAAACCCTGCCGGTCGAAGGGGGAGTTAACCGGGTTATCATTCGTTCTACTACAAATCCCGGACAGATAATTTTGTCCGCAAGTTCGGAAGGCTTAAAACCGGCGACAATTGCTTTCAAATCCATTCCCGTAAAAGTTAGTAACGGTTTATCCTTGGACATGCCTTATGATGGACTGAGCTCAAACTTGAAACGTGGCCCGACTCCTGCCGGCCCTTCATTTACAACTTCACGCATTGCACTCGATATTGCATCAGCAACAGCTGGCTCTAACGCAGATCAGGTTGCCGCAAGTTATGATGATAATGAACTTACCGATTGGGTGAACGATGGGAAGATCTCAACCGCGTGGATCAAGTATAATTTAGCAAATGAAGCAATGGTTAATGAGGTGACTCTGAAACTAAATAATTTCAGAACCCGTAGTTATCCCATCAGAATTTTGGTTGATAATGTAGAAGTATTTAATGGACTTACACCTAAATCCTTGGGCTATTGTACGCTTGTTTGTAAGCCCACAAAAGGAAAATCAGTCACCATTCAATTGGCGAGTGAAGCTTCAGCAAAAGATGATTCGAAGATCGGCGTTGAAATGGGCGGGAAAAAGCTTGACGACGGCGTTGCCAGAAACGATGCAAATGCAAAAGGCACTCTCAGCATCATCGAAGCTGAAATCTATTCAAAATTATAGTTCTAAATCTGACGACTTACACTATGTTCTCATATCTCATAATCTCAAGTCTCATATCTAACATCTCAAATCTAAAATCATGAAACTAGCCTTTAAAATGAAGCTGAAGCCGGGCTTTAAAGAAGAATATAAAAAGCGCCATGACGAAATCTGGCCAGAATTAAAAGCGCTGCTAAAAGAAAACGGTATAAGCGATTATACTATTTTTCTTGACGAAGAAACCAATATCCTTTTTGCTGTTCAACAGCAGGATGGTAACCAGTCATCGCAAGATCTGGGGCAGACCGCCATTGTGCAAAAATGGTGGGCATACATGGCCGATATTATGGATTCAAATCCTGATAACTCTCCGGTAAGCAAGCCGCTTACCGAAGTATTTCATATGGATTAATGTTGGCCAAATGCGCTTCGTCAACTCGACGACAGGAGAGATCTCTTGAGTCGACATTAAGCGCCTTTTAACAATAAAATTTAAAACCAATGCAATAATCAATTGCTGTAAATTCAAATGAAAAAAAGCACAATCATACTATCGCTTTTATCCCTTTTCTTTTTTAACGAAGTTCGGGCCCAAACTAACATTTGGCCGCAGGTTAAAAAAGAAACCCGACCCTGGACACGCTGGTGGTGGATGGGTAATGCCGTTGATCAAAAAAACATCTCATCTCTGCTGGCTAATTACAATAAAACTGGTTTTGGTGGGGTAGAAATAGCACCTATTTACGGTGCTATCGGTTACGAAAGCCGCTACCTTCAGTATCTTTCTCCTGATTGGATGAAGATGTTGGATCATACGGTCAAAACAGCAGAAAATCTGGGCATGGGCGTAGATTTAACAAACGGCACCGGCTGGCCCTTTGGCGGACCTCAAGTTTCTGCAGAATTTGCGGCATCGCGACTGATTGTTAAAAATTATAAGCTTACTGCAGGAAATTCTTTGACAGAGAAGATTGAAGTAAGCGATCCGAAAGCAGGTCTTACGCGCTTACAAGCACTAACCGCTTATGGAAATAAAGGCGAAGTTCTTCAGCTGCTGGATAAAGTCGATAATAAGGGCACATTGAATTGGAAGCCAAGAACTGGTACTTGGGAAATCTACGCTGCTTTTAATGGCAAAACCCGGCAAATGGTAAAGCGGGCTGCGCCGGGCGGTGAAGGATTTACGTTAAATCACCTTTCAAAACCTGCTCTTGATCAGTATCTAAGTCGTTTCGACAAGGCCTTTGTAAATAATCCACCGAAGGTACGAGCGTTTTACAACGATAGCTATGAAGTATACGATGCTGATTGGTCGGATAATTTCTTCTCTGAGTTTCAGGCAAGACGTGGATATGATCTTCGTCCTAACATTCGTGATTTGGTTAGCACAGAATCGACTGCAAAAATTGCCCGCTTAAAATCGGATTATCGCGAAACCATGTCGGATATGTTATTGCATAACTTTACCATTCCATGGACAAACTGGACACATAAATACAATGCCATATCAAAAAACCAGGCTCATGGTTCACCTGGCAACTTGTTGGATTTATACGCAGCAGTTGATATACCCGAATGTGAAACTTTCGGCTCCAGCTTTTTCCCTATTCCCGGCCTTCGCCGCGATAGCGCAGATATTCGGAACGTAGATCCCGATCCAATAATGCTGAAATTTGCGTCTTCGGCGGCTCATGTAACCGGAAAAAATCTGGTATCAAGCGAGACATTTACATGGTTAACAGAGCATTTTAAAACTTCTTTATCTCAAACAAAGCCTGAGCTGGAACAGGTATTCTTATCAGGTGTAAACCACACTTTTTTTCATGGCACAACATATTCTCCGGACGATATTCCTTTTCCGGGATGGCTATTCTACGCTTCTGTTAATTTCGTTCCGGCAAATAGCTGGTGGTCTCACCTTCCGGGACTAACTACATACATCACTCGGGTTCAGTCTGTTCTCCAGGCAGGGAAATCGGACAACGAATTGCTCGTTTACTGGCCGATTTACGATGTGTGGAATAATCCAAAAGGCATGGATATGCCTTTAAAAGTTCACGATGTGGACGTTTGGCTTCATCCAAGTCCATTTTATAAGAACGTAAAATCATTGCAGGAAGCAGGATACTCGTTGGATTTTGTTTCCGACGCCTTGTTAAGTAATTCATCCGTTTCAAACGGGAATATCAGCACTTCTCCGAATGCGTCACCTTATAAAACGCTAATTGTTCCAAAAGCAGACGTTATGCCTTTGCAAACGCTGCAGAAAATTGTCGATTTAGCTAAATCTGGAGCAACTGTAATCATTCAGCAATTTCCTGAAGATGTTCCAGGATTAGCTAATCTTGAAGCGAATAGAAATAATCTTTTTCAAACTATTTCGGCACTATCATTTTCTGATGCCGGCGATGGAATCAAACAATTGCAAATAGGAACAGGACAAATTCTTCTTTCAAACGACGTTCAAAAGGCTTTGAAATTTAAAGGAATCTCAGGTGAAAAGTTAACGGCTACAGGCCTGAAATTTTTACGCCGGCAGGTTGGGAACGAAAAATATTATTATCTCGTAAATCACACAGCCTCTGCAATTGATACAGATCTGCCATTGAATGTTCAGTCGGCTGCTGTCATGATAATGGACCCTCAAACCGGCAATTTTGGTCTCGGAAACAGCAGGCAGGAGGGAGCACAAACAAGTGTCAGAGTTCAAATGCTTCCGGGTGAAGCTCTGATACTTAAAACGCTTGCTGCAAATTCCGATGTTGCTAAATGGAAGTATTTGAATAAAGCCTTAAAACAGGTTGAAGTAAGCGGCTTGTGGAACCTTCATTTTACAGAAGGTGGTCCTAAGGTTCCGGCAGATAAAAAACTTTCAAAACTGGTTTCATGGACGGAGCTTGGCGATAGTCTGGCTACAGCATACTCCGGCAGGGCAGAATACTCCATCAATTTTAAAATGCCTAAGCTTAAAGGCGACGAATATATTCTTGATTTAGGAAAGGTGCATGAGAGTGCCCATGTTTGGGTTAATGGTCAGGATGCCGGTATTCTGTGGAGTATTCCTTTTCAGGCCCGTATCAGAAAATATCTTAAAAAGGGGAAAAATACGATCAAAATCGAAGTAGCCAATCTGATGGCAAACAGAATTAGAGATATGGACAAGAAAGGGATTCAATGGCGTAAGTACCATGAGATTAACTTTGTAAATATCAATTACAAGGATTTTAACGCTGCAGTCTGGCAGCCGCAGCCTTCAGGCTTAATTGGGCCCGTTACAATTACTCCGTATAAAAAATAATGAAATGAGGAATTCACTTCTTTTCCTGGCAATCTTTATAGGTTTCGGGGCATTTTCTCAAAAGCTGAATCACGCGGTGAGCATGCCCGGCACTATAATCGTTCCTGCTTCAGATTTCCTCGACAGAAATCCTAAAGGGAATATTATTTCTGACGCAGGCGCTTTGAAGGCCGACTGGATTTTTAATAATACAGCCCTTGTTCTGAATTCTGAAACTAATCTGATTGCCAGGATCAATGTTCCTCAAGCGGCACTTTATTATTTATATGTAAGAAGCCAGGGAAGTCGGGGTACAGGCTTTAAAGTCTCGGTTGGTGATCAGGTAAGCGCTGAAACTTTCGGAACCGACGTTTTAAGTTGGAAAAAGTCAGGTGCATTTCAGCTCAAAAAGGGAGTAACCGATATTAAAATCACCCGGATCGATCCTTCTCCTGTTGTGGATGTTTTGGTTTTGAGCACAAATCCTGATCTCAAAGAAGAGGATATTGAGCCGTATCAACTTAATCAGGATGTTGAACTTATCAAAGAATATCAGATTCCTGCTGCCGGAACCGTGAAATTTGGTGATGTGAACGGAGATAAAAAAACTGATTTTATGGTTGTTGGCCGTGACTGGACCGTTACAGTTTTTGATAATTCTGGCACCGAACTATGGTCATGGAAAGCACCCGGGGAGAACACACTTTTAAGGGCAGAATTTGAAGCTCCGGGAGTACTTTGGGATTTTGATAAGGATGGCAGAGCAGAGGTGGTTCACTGGCGCTTCATCGAAAATAAGGAATGGCTGGTGATCGCTGATGGGCGTACAGGGAACGAAATTCGCAAAACAGAGTGGCCAACCAAGGCATTGCCACATGTATATAATAATTTCAGACTGGCGATCGCCAAGCTTACCAAAGATGCGCCAAACGAACTTATCGTGTTTACTGATTACGGAGGCACTATGAATATCAGTGCTTTCAAGTCAGATCTGAGTTTGCTTTGGCAGCATACTGAAAATCGCAAGAAAGATAATTTGGGGCATTATGTTTATCCGCTAGATTTTGATAAGGACGGAATAGATGAGGTACTCGTTGGTTCCTTATTGCTAAATTCAAAAGGTAAGCAAATATGGAATCGCTTTGATTTGCTTAACGACAATCATGATCATGCAGATAGCTATAAATTTGCCGATATAGATAAAGATGGCAAGCTGGACATTTTAATTTCAAATAGCGAAACTGGCGTGTATGCGATAAAGTCAATGACAAAAGAAATTATTTGGCAAAATGTTGCAGAGCACAGTCAGCAGATTCAAGTTGGAGATTTTCTCAAAAAGATTCCAGGGCCGCAGGTTGTTGTGGGCGGACGCACATATGGATTGAAACAGACTTCCGAGCCTGGGCTTAGCAGTCAGCTTTTTTGGTTCGATAATAAAGGTACGCTCGTTTCTATGTGGCCTAATGGATATCCATTAAATGGAAATCCTGATTTTGTTGTCGGCAATTGGAAAGGTAAAGGCAAACCTCAGCTATTCTGGTACAAGTTTAAAATAGATGATAAAGGCGAAGGAGATCTGTATTTTCCGGATGGGGTTTTCCATATGTTTGATTTTACAGGCCGGGGTGCGGAAGAAGTTATTACCCTTTCGAGGGGAATATTACGAGTGTTTGGTTCTAAAACTGCGTCGCATTCTAACAAAGATTTAAAAACGGACTTAAACTATCTAAGGTCGAAAGTTGTAAATCATACTCACTATTGATTATATTGCTTTAGTTTGTTAGCTTTTCAAAGCCGGATAGTGCAATGTTTCTGGTAATGTTGCTATTTTAGAAAATTATATGTCCAAGTCAACAAATAAGGCGTTCAGATTTTTCGATTTTATTCACATCGACGAATACTCGGCAACTCCCAAATATCTTCAGTTAACAAACTCTATCTTAACAGCGATAGAATCAGGTAAGATCAATAAAAATGATATGTTGCCTTCTATTAATGAATTGAGTTATGAATTAGAAATATCCAGGGATACGGCCGAGAAGGGCTATAAATATCTGAAAAAAATCGGTGTTTTAGCCTCGATCCCCGGAAAGGGATATTACATAGCAAGTACAGATTTCAGGCAAACGCTTCGAATCTGCATGTTGTTTAATAAACTTAGTTCGCACAAAAAAATAGTATACGATTCATTTATTGCTGCCCTGGGCGATCATGTTGCTGTGGACTTTTACATTTACAACAACGATTTTAAGTTGTTTAAAAAAATGCTCGCCGATAAAATGGAAGGCTACTCTCATTACATTGTGGTGCCGCATTTTATTGAAGGTGGTGAAAATGCTTGTGATATTATCAATACCATTCCAAAAGAGAAGCTGGTGCTGCTCGATAAGAAAATATCGGGTATTGATGGGGAGTATGCTGCTGTATATGAGAATTTTGAGACAGATATTTACAATGCCTTAGAACAGGCAAGGGATGTTCTAAGTAAATATCATACTATCAAACTGATTTTTCCGGAGAAAAGCTATTACCCAAAAGAGATTAAAAAAGGGCTGTTGCGTTTTTGCCAGCAGTATGCTTTCGGACATAAAATAATAAGCGACATTTCTACCGAGGCCATTGAAGATGGAGAAGTTTATATCAATTTAATGGAGGATGATTTAGTTAAATTGATCGAGAAAATAATTTCGTTAAAACTGGAAGTAGGCAAACAGGTAGGTGTGATATCTTATAATGAAACCCCCCTTAAAAAGGTGATTTTAAACGGAATAACTACTGTGTCCACCGACTTTCAGCAGATGGGTGCTATTGCCGCAAAAATGATTTTAGAAAACTCCAGAACGCATGTAGAAGTGCCGTTCCACCTCACTCTTAGACCCTCCTTGTAAACTTTTGGTGTCTCTTTGTGTTTCTTTATAAATAAGGTATGAAGAAACATTTTTATGACTCCGGAATCATAGGTAACTGCGCTTTTCTTGCGCACGTTAGTAAAAATACCAACATCTCGTGGCTGTGCTGGCCAAGGTTTGATAGTTCTTTTGTCTTTGGATCTTTGTTGGATAAAGAAAAAGGCGGAGAATTTTCAATTCGTCCAGCTTCAGAGTACAGCTCAAATCAGTATTATCTTGAAAATACAAATGTACTGTGCACCGAAATTACTTGCGAAAGCGGTAGGTACAGAATACTGGATGTTGCTCCACGGTTTCAGCAATATGAGCGTTATTTTAAACCTTTAATGCTGATTCGGAAAATTGAACCCATCGAGGGTAATCCCCGAATTCTGGTTAAGTGCCAGCCAGTTGGCGATTACGGCAAGTATAAGCTTAAAGCCCACCGTGGGAGTAATCATATAAATTTTGAGGGCCATGAAGATTCTGTTCGGCTCACCACCAACATTCCGATCAGTTATTTATCAGAAGAAACCTACTTCGTGTTAAACGAGATAAAATACCTGGTTTTAACTTATGGGCAGCCTTTGGAAGCACCGTTAGGCAGCACCTGCGAGAATTTTATCAGGGAAACGATTGGATACTGGCGTACCTGGATAAAGCATTCGAGCATCTCGGCTTTCTACCAGGAATATGTAATACGTTCTGCCTTGGCCTTGAAAATACATCAGTATGAAGATACGGGTGCTATAATTGCGGCTAGCACAACCAGTTTACCCGAATATGATGGAAGCGGAAGGAATTGGGATTACCGGTTTTGTTGGTTGCGAGATACCTATTATGTTATATCTGCACTAAACCATATTGGGCATTTCGAAGAGATGGAGCGTTATTTTAATTATGTAGCCGGTATTTCAGTATCCGAAGATAACCGCTATCAGCCGCTGTATGCTATTGATGGTAATAGTGAACTCGAAGAAACAATTCTTGACCATTTGGACGGCTATATGGGAAATAAGCCTGTCAGAATTGGAAATCAGGCCGCTGAACATATTCAAAACGACATCTACGGGCAGGTGATGATTTCGATTATGCCATTGTATATTGATCATAGATTTATTTTTAGGGAACGCAAAGATTCTATACGCTGGATTGAAAGGGTACTTAACAAAATCGAACGTACTATCGATGAGAAAGATGCCGGTATTTGGGAGTTTCGAAATATTGCCAACATTCATTGTTACAGTAACTTGTTTCAGTGGGCCGGTTGTGCAGCTGCCGCTAAAATGGCGCGTACCATCTCCAATACAGAACTTGAAGAAAGAGCTTTAAAGCTTCAGAAAAAAGCGGCAGATCACATTGAAAGCTGTTACGATCCCGTTAGGAAAGTTTATACAAATGCCGCGGGAGGCACTTATTTAGATGCCAGCACACTTCAGCTTATCATGATGAATTACCTTGATCCGGCTTCTGACCGGGCAAAAGATCACTTAAAGGCTCTGGAGGCTGAGCTAAAAACTCCGAACGGTTTGTTTTACCGCTATTTACATGAAGATGATTTTGGAAAACCCAGAACTACTTTTTTGATTTGCGCCTTCTGGTACGTCGAGGCACTGGCCTGTGTAGGGAGGCTGGATGATGCGATAAAAGAATTCGAAAATATTATTCAATACTCTAATCACCTTATGCTTTTTAGCGAAGATGTGGATGAAAATACGGGAAGCCAGTGGGGGAATTTCCCCCAGGCATACAGCCATGTAGGGTTGATGAATGCAGCCTACCGTATTGCCATGAAACTGGATAAGCCGGTATTTCTTTAGCTTTCCGACGAAATAAAGGCCAACGATCTTAATAATCGCCTAACTTCTCTGTAATCTCTTAAATAAAATCTGGCGGCAGATATATTGCTGCCGATTTTTATTGAGTAAGCATCCGAAGGGAGTACTTTAAAAATATCTTCATCGGTATGGTCATCTCCTAAAGCCATAATATAATCGTAGTCTTTGCCTTCGAACCATTTAAGCGCCATTTTCCCCTTATTAACTTCGATGTTTTTAATCTCGATTACCTTGCTCCCCGGCAGCATTTGAAGGCCCTTGTCGGCTATAGTAAAAAACAGATCGTTCATTATTTCATTTGCTCTCAAATCACCAAGGCCTTCTTCTACCTTGCGGTAATGCCATACCAGCGAATAGCTTTTTTCTTCAATAAAAGAACCTGGAGTTCTGTCGACGTAAGTTTCCAAAATGGGTGCAATATCTTGTTTCCACTGATTGTCTAAGCCCGATATTTTTGACCAATCTTCTTCATGTTTTTTGGTCCATGTGCCATGTTCGGCTATCATATCGACTGGTAATTCCGAAAACCATTCTTCTAAAGTTTCGTGTTTGCGTCCACTTATTATTACCACGTGGTTTGATGGATCTGATGAAAGTTGCTCTAATAATTCATATAAGTCCTCATCCGGGAACGCCATGTCGATATCTGAATGAAACCCGACCAATGTGCCATCATAATCGAGAAATATGATTCGTTTGCATGAGCTGGCATATTCTACTTCCATTAATGATTGTCTTTGTTCTTCCAAATATTTTGCCTTCATAGACTTTTGCAATTGTTTTACTTCGTGTAAGCGATCCATATAAATTTTGACCCAATGCCGGATGTTGAATTTCGAAACAACATTGCGTAAAAGCTTCATTCGCCTGCGCTGTTCTTCGGGCTTCATGTTAATAGCCTGAATTATCGCCTCATAAATTTCTCCAATATTATTAGGGTTAACGATGATGGCATCTACCAACTCCTTCGCAGAACCAGCCATCTCGCTTAAAATCAGCACACCATCATTTGTTGTACGGCTGGCAACATATTCTTTACTCACAAGATTCATCCCATCTCGCATAGGTGTTACAAGACAAACATCGGCCAGGCTGTAAAGTGCTGAAAGTATATCGACGGGGAAAGAGCGATAATAATAATGAACCGGAATCCAATTTAACGTTCTGTACCGGGCGTTAATGTTTCCAACTATCTTGTCTATTTCGTCCTTTAGCTCTCGATAGTTGGCAACAGTATCTCTCGACGGAACTATGATCATGTAAAGAATCACCTGTTCCTGGTGCTCAGGGTGATTTTGAAGTAGTAAATCAAAGGCCTGTAGTCGTTGTAATATGCCTTTACTATAATCTAGCCGGTCTATTGATAAAATAACTTTATAGCTATTAAAGCTTTCCCTGAGATCTCGTTTGTTTTGGATTACCTTCTCATCCTGGGTTAAGAGTTCGAATTTTTTGTCGTCAATTCCCATCGGAAACGATTCAATCACCACCTGCCTGTCGTTATATGTCACTACGTTTGACGATGATTGTATCGGCAGTATTCGGGTGACAGCACTTCTAAAATGCCTGGCATCATCGAAGGTATGAAACCCAAGGAGATCGGCCCCAAGCATATTTTCCAGAATTTCTGCACGCCATGGAATTAATCTGAATAGTTCTGAACTGGGGAAGGGAATATGCTGGAAGAATCCAATAGTTATGTCTGGTAACTCGGCTCTAATCAAACCGGGTAACAGCAGTAATTGATAGTCGTGTATCCAAATAATATCATCAGGCTTTGCCAGTTGTAAAACAGCATCCCTGAATTTGCAATTTACCTCTTTATAGCTGTCCCAATAGCTTTGCTCGTACTTTGCAAAGGTAGGGTGGTAATGAAAAATTGGCCATAGCGTCTCATTCGAAAATCCTTCATAATAGAGGTTTATCTCTTCCTGGGAAAGGAAAACCGGAGAAAGGTTGATCTCTGACAACTGTTTTTTAATGATGTCTTCCTGATCTGTCGAACAAACCTCAATGCCGGGCCAACCGATCCAAACGTTGTCTCCCTGTCGATAAATTGACCCCAGGCCGGTTGCTAAGCCGCCCTCACTTTGTTTAAGTTCAAACTGGCCATTACTCTCACTGATTTTTACCGGAAGTCTGTTTGATATAATGATTGTTTTGCCCATGTTTAAATCTTTTTTTAATACAGTAATAATAAAAGGGTTTTTAAGCCTTACGGTTTTTTCAATTAAGAATATTGAAGGAAAAACTGATTCTTATGTGATGTTGAATCGTTATTTTTTGCTTTGTAAAACAAAAAAAACCTAGATGTATATTGACGGTTCTTGCTAAGAAAGCAATTTTTTCTGACTTATGACGAATTAAGTTTCGGTTTTCTTAAGCTGTTTGGAGCTCATTTGTAAGAATTCTCATTTTAAATAATCACTCAGATTTTTATAAATACCCTGTTTTCAGTTCATATAAGCGCTGTGTCTCATCATATAAGGACCCGCGCTCATCATATAAGGACCCGCGGTTATCATATAAGGACCCGC
>CBFGOI010000080.1:0-22571 GCA_965650335.1 uncultured Pedobacter sp.
ATGTGGTTGCCGTGCCGCTCACTTTATCCTGATCTATGGTACAATTGCTGAATACATATCCCCATAGCGTTCCTGTGTTATGACTTGGAGCAACAATATAACCTCCATCTTTTCGGGTAACAGTAATCGTGCAATTGTCGAAAAACACATCTGCACCACCATAGATAAAATCTACCGCTCCTTCAATCTTTGTGTTTTTTATATAATGACGATCCGAAGTTCGATTATAAGACGTCAGATAAGTATCCTGATAACTTCTCAGGTAACAATTATTCATCGTAAAATGATTGTTAGGCGTATATAAAGCTAAAGCCTGCGGGCCTGCCTGGCTCTCGTAACCATAACTGTTTTCGAAAATAATATTCTCAAAATAACAGTCTGATGAATTTACCACCATGGTTGCGCCCTGGCTTACATGGTAAACCGTTGTTCCTTTACCATCATCGCCTGATAAACGGTTGTCAGAAATAATCACACTATCTCTTTTCTGGCCAATTAAATGAATGAAGGGTTTGTTTGACGGAATATCATGATGACCGGTATATTTCCCTTTTTTTATAAAAATAACCCAGGGTGTTGTACTACTGGCGGGAGCGGCAGCAATGGCACTAATTATGGAAGTATAATCACCGGTGCCGTCTTTAGCAACTACAGCATCAAAAAGCTTTTTAACAGGCTCTAACCTTGCACTCGTTTTAAATTTTAAAGTTAGCCCGGCAAATGCATTCCCCGAAAGGTCGGTTAGTGCTCCAGCTGGAACGGTAAAGGTATATTCAGTGTTATAATTGAGTTTTTCATATTTGAAGGTAACTGTTTTAGAACCGTAAATTCCTGTTAAAACTGTTGAGCCAAGCGTTATATTACCGGCGCCAACGTTGGCCTTTTCATCAAAAGTAAGAACTATGGATCCGTTTATAGAAGCGGTCGCAGATCCTTCAACCGGCACAGTTGAAACTAAGATTGGGGCCTGCGTATCAACGACAATTTCTTTATCCGCAAAAACAAAGATGTTTGTAAATGCCGTTCCATCATTATCGGTACCTTCATTTAATATCGGACTGGTTTCATCGGCAATCCAGCGCAGGTAAACTTTGTCTTTCCCCTGAGCGACAACAGGCAAAATGGCATTCAGATCCTTCCATCCTGTGTTATACACGCTCGTGATATCGACTCTGGCTAATTCAGTATACGTGACATCATCCAATGAGTATTGTAACATCTGCACGGAGTATGCCTGATAATTTGCACTCACCATAGATTTAACCTGAATGTTTTTATACCCTGTGGTAGCAAATTGGGCCTTAACATACCTCCGTTTAGTTTTAAATTCTGAGCCCGTTGTCCAGAAGCGAAAATTGGGATAAGATGGTGAAAATGCCCCCGCATTAGCTAACCATCCGACCGGACTTCCCGTAGGTTCATAAGAAGAGATTAGTCCGGTATTTGTGGTTTCCGAATAAAAATCGCCGGCCCTGCTCTGCTTCGGATCTGCAGCCTTAAAGTCCCAGCCTACGATAAACGGAATCTGGTCAAAGGTTGCTGTAAAAGACTTATTGCCATTTACTGTGACAGTCCTCTCAGGTGTGGTAGAATTATCCTCCCAATAGCTAAAGTTTGTAACAGCATTGGGTACAACCTTCATCGAAACCTGTGTTCCTTCTTCATATTTTCCATTTGTGGGTTGCGGTGTCAACAACACCTGCCCCCATGTCGACCCTGCAATGGCTACATTAAAGGTGTATGTTGGTTTCGTTTCAAAAACAGCTTTTATCTTTTGTTTTGAATTTACAGTAACAACATATGGATTAGTGGTTGAAAGATCTGCTTCAGTAGAATCCACCCATTTAACAAACTTATAACCAAAAGCAGGTGTGGCTTGCAGGCTTACAGCTGCACCCTGATCATAACTGTCGCTATTGGGAGTTCTCGTTACCGTACCCGCTTCAGGGATATTTAAACTAGTTATAAGTGGATATTGAGGATTAGTAGAAACATAATTGCCAAAGATCTTAAGACTGAACATATAAGCATTTTGCGTCTCATTCAAATTTGTAAACTTAATTGCAACATTGCTTTCATTTATGTTAACTGAAACTTCCTGTCCGGACGACGGTGTGGCATATGTGCTGTAAATGGCTACCCAATCGGCATCAGTCGCGCCTTTTTTCCACAATTTAAATCCACGGCTGCTTCCTGTAGCGCCATGCTGAAACACCACTTTGGTAATCGATTTCAGGGGCGAGAGTTCCATATAAGAACCAACTACCTTTTCGGCCTTGACATACCCTGTCGAAACAAGCGTGTAATTGAATCTCGTCTCGTCTCTCCCCGTTGGAACAACAGAAATCTGATTGAATTTGAAATTCAAAGTCTCGCCGGAGAAATCAGTGGTTTTGGATACTGTTTGTTCTGTGGTGGATGTCAGCGCATCCCAGTTTTGAAAATCAGTGGAATACAACAGCTTTTCCTGAGCCCATGTACTTTGTGCAAACAACAGTGCTAAAAGTAAGTAGAAATGTTTCCTCATACAGTTTACATTAAAAGGTTAATAATTAGAGCTTATATTCAGAGAGTGCTTAATCCAATCTCATTTGTTTTATAATTAACGATCCTGAAAATGCGCCACAGCCATATTTTTCAACGACTTATTATACTGCATTTAACAACGAAACATGCTTTTTCAGGACTTATTATTGATAATTGGTTGCTCAAGTGTAGTACATTTACAAACCAAAATGAAGAAGATGAAAGGAAATTTTTGTGCAAACGATACCGGCAACGTTGCCGGGAAAATGGAACGGGATATCGTTGATCCAAAAAATTGAGTTTGCAATTTTTACCGGCGAATTGTCGCTGCCGACACCGGGTAATACATTGGTTTTCTGATGTAAGAGATGTTGGTACTTGAAATTTATGAGATTAAATAGATCGCGCGCAAGAAAAGACATCCTGAAGGATTAACGCCAATATATTTATAAGAATAAGGCGATCTTACACCGACTTTCTCACAAACTTGGTAAGAATAACAATAGTATCCCCGTTTACCTTTCCTTCTATTTGCTCGGCATTATCATGTACAAGCCGAATTTTCCGAACGATTGTTCCTTTCGGAGCGATATAATTGGTACCTTTTACATTCAGGTTTTCAGTGAGAATCACTGTGTCTCCTGATTCTAAAACTACTCCATAACTATCCTTATGAATAACCCGTTCTGCTTCCAATGCATCTTCAGCATTGGCCCATTCAACAAGAGATTCATCGAGATATGCAGCTTCCATAGCGTCTCTCGCCCATTCCTCAGAAGACAATTTTTTCAATATTTTATACGAAAGGACCTGAACTGCCGGCACTTCGCTCCAGATACTCCCTTCAAGACTGCGCCAGTGGTGTATATTTGTATAATTTTCCGCTTTTATCTGATCAAAGCAATCCCTGCACAATACCACCTGACTGTCTGCTGAGTCATCACTTTTTGGAGGAACTGCATATGCGATCAAATTATCGTCCTGCTTACCGCAAAGCTCGCAGGCGTGGTTGCTTCTATTTTGGAGTTGTGTGCTTATTGCCATTTCCTGCAAAAATAAACTTTAATTTATTTTTTAAGGTATTAGTTCTTGCCGAACTCCGCAGCTCCAACACTCTCGGAGCGTATTCAATGAGAGTTTTCATACCCAAAAAAGCTGGGCCCAATCATGCTTTTTTTTTCAAAAAAACCTTTCCTGCAAAAAAAATTAATTACCCCTATTGTAAAAATCCAATTACTTCCCACAAACTGTAACCTTAGCAGCAAAAATCAGTATAGGCATTTAAAAACCGATAGGGTTCATGATAAAAAGCAGTCTAGTTTTACTTTTCCAGTTGATGTCAATCTATGCCTCAGCTCAAAACTTCAATTTTCGCTTTAATCGTTTAAATGTAACTGAAGGACTTTCCAGCAGTAATATAAAATCGATCATCCAAGACAAAAAGGGCTTTATATGGATCGGCACTGCCAATGGTCTAAATAGGTTTGATGGCTATATCTCAAAGACATACAAGCATAAACCAAGTAATCCAACGAGTTTGCCAGATAATGACATTGTGGAAATATTTGAAGACTCGGATGCAAATCTTTGGATAGGAACATTTGGAGGCTTGTGCATGTACGATAAAGACAAAAATAATTTTGTCAGACATGAAGAAGTCGAAAAAGTTAAAGCCACTAACTTTTTTGAAGATAAAAATAAGGCTCTTTATTGCAGTGTTGGGATACACATTTACAAGTACGATCGCAAGAACAAGATTTTTAAACGATTCACAAGCATCGCCACTAAGCAAGAGGTACAAACAATGTTTATCGACTCGTCCGGAACTTTTTGGGCAGCTACTCCTAACCATATCTTCTTCGTTGACAAGAAGGGTGTATTAACCGAGCAAAAACACCTGGCATTCTCAAACATAATTGATATCATTCAGGATCATTCTAACAAAATTTGGATTGCAGCTGAAGCAAAACTATTCATCTATGATCCCGCTACAAAGCGCTTAGATCATTATGAAAAGAACCACTTGTTTCCCAATCCGATTATTGTTTTAAAAGAGGACAGCAAACACAGGCTTTGGGCAGGCAGCGTTAATGATGGGGTATCAGTAATAAGTGAAAACCGAAAGGAAGTTTATAAGTACCGTAATGAAACAGGTAATGCGGAAAGTTTAAGTTTTAACACGATAACTTCCATAATAGAAGATCGAAACCGAAATATCTGGCTAGGTACATACGGGGGTGGAATAAATCTTGTTATCGAAAAAAACTTTGAAACTTACAGAAGCAATGCTTTTTCACTTAACAGCTTAAGTAATGATAATATAGCTTCTTTGGGTGAAGACAATGACGGAAATATATGGATTGGTACTGACGGTGGTGGCTTAAATAGATTTGATCCGTCGTCTAAAACGTTTCAACGCTTTCAGGCTAAACCAGGCACCGAAAATTCGATAAGCGCCAATGTCGTAACGTCCATTCTTAAAGATAAAGAAGGTAATTTATGGCTGGGATACTGGGAGGGCGGTCTGGATAAATACAACCCTTCAACTAAACAATTTACACATTATAAAAAAATACAACAAGGAGGACCGGGCTCTCTGCTTCATCAATCTGTGATGTATTTATATGAAGATAAGCAGCAAAACCTATGGGTTCAAACACTAGATGGCTTAACCCGATTAAATAGAAAGGAAAATACGTTTGAAATTTTCACAAATACTGCTCATGATTTAACCAATTACATTGTAAGTATGGTGGATGACCATGAAGGCAATTTATGGCTGGGCACCTGGGCCGGGTTAAACTTATTAGACCGCTCGACTAAGAAATACACTCCATTTCATCATAACGATAAAAACCCTCATTCCTTAAGTAACGATAAAGTATACGTAGTATTCGAAGATAGCAAAAACAGACTTTGGATTGGCACAGGGAATGGATTAAACCTGTTTAACAAGAAATCGAAGACATTTAGCCAGGTTTATGAAGATGATGGCTTGCCGAGTGATATAATATATGGCATTTTAGAAGACAAAAAAGGTAATTTATGGTTGAGTACCGGTAACGGTTTATGTCGCTACAATCCTGAAACAAAGGCGATCAAAATCTTTTATGCTCAGGATGGACTTCAGGGTAATGAATATAAACAGAACGCTTTTTTAAAACTGAGCTCGGGCGAGATGGTGTTTGGCGGCACAAATGGTTTCAGTGTTTTCAATCCTGATAAAATTGAAGGAAATAAAACAGCTCCCCAGATAGTGTTTACTGATTTTCAAATCTTCAATAATTCGATCACGTCATACGCCGACAATTCCCCTCTCAGACAATCAATAACCGAGGCCAAAGAAATTATACTATCTTATAAACAAACGGTATTTACCCTCGAATTTGCGGCCTTGAATTTTGTGTCTTCTCAACACAATCAATATGCGTATTTCTTAGAAGGTTTTGACAAGAAATGGAACTATGTAGGGACACAAAGAAAGGTAACTTATACAAATCTTGATCCCGGAGAATATATCTTTAAGGTTAAAGCCTCAAATAATGATGGCGTATGGACCCCCGATTATATCAGTGTTAAAATTATCATAACGCCTCCCTTCTGGAAAACGTGGTGGTTCAGAGGCTTAGCTCTGCTGACAATCATCGGAGCCGCTTATTCTTTTTACAGATATCGGCTAAGTCTTGTAGTACAACAAAAAAAGGAGTTGGAAAAACAGGTCGAGGAACGCACATTTCAAATCACAGAACAAGCAGCAACTTTACAGGATTTAAACGAAGAGCTTCAAGCCCAGTCTGAGGAGTTGCAAACGCAGGCGGAAGAGCTGAAAATCAAATCTGAAGAAGAATATAAAGCCCGCAAAGAAGCAGAGGTGGCTAATCAGGCAAAGAGCACGTTTCTGGCTACCATGAGTCACGAAATTCGCACACCGATGAACGGCGTTTTAGGTATGACCTCTTTATTATGTGAAACTAATCTTGACAATGAACAAAGGGATTACGCTGAAACTATTCTCAACAGCGGTGAGGCACTTTTAAGTGTAATCAACGACATTCTTGATTTCTCAAAAATTGAATCAGGTAATATGGAGCTTGATCCACATTCTTTTGAGCTGAGAAAATGCATTGAGGAAGTATTCGATCTTTTCGGGTCGAAAGCATCGCAGGCAGGAATCGACCTGGTTTATTTGATAGATCATAAAGTTCCGTCACAAATTTTTGCAGACAGCTTAAGAATAAGACAAGTATTGATTAACCTGGTCGGAAATGCATTGAAATTTACCCACCAGGGAGAAGTTTTTGTAAGCGTCTCTGTGGTAAAACAGGATAACGAAGATCTACAGTTAGCATTTGAAATAAGTGACACTGGCATAGGAATTCCGGAGGATAAGTTAAACCGGTTATTCAAAGCCTTTACACAAGTTGATTCATCTACCACTAGGAAATATGGCGGTACGGGCTTAGGCCTGGTTATCTGTGAACGCCTTGTAAGCTTAATGGGAGGTGCTATCACCGTTAAAAGTAAAGAGGGAGCGGGCACGAGCTTTAGGTTCGACATTGGTTGTAAGCTCAGCAACGAAACACCTAAATCAACAGTTTATCTTGGCATAGCAGGTTGCGAAGGGAAACGGGTTTTGGTAGTTGATGATAATCAAACCAATCTGAAAATTTTAAAAACTCAGCTCGAGCAATGGAAGTTGATTCCTTTTGTTGTCTCCTCAGGACCTGCGGCATTAAAAATCCTGGAAAGCGATAATTTGTTTGATCTGATTATCTCGGACATGCAAATGCCGGAGATGGATGGTATAGAATTCAGCAAAACTGTAAAGCAAAAATACCCTTCAATTCCTATTGTCTTATTAAGCTCTATAGGAGATGAAACTCAAAAAAAATACGCTCATATATTTTCGGCCATATTAACCAAGCCGGTTAAACAGCAACAATTATTAAGAGTTGTACAGGCGCAGTTAAATCCCGTAAGAAGTCAAACAGAGGTACAAAAGCCGAAAGTAGACAATGTGCTGTCGGAAGCTTTTGCAAAACAATATCCACTAAATATTTTAATAGGGGAAGATAACTTAATAAATCAAAAACTAATTATCAGAGTACTTAACAAGCTTGGATATGAGCCAGACCTTGCAAACAATGGCCAGGAAGTAATTGATCTGTTAACCGCAAATTTTTACGACATCATACTAATGGATGTACAAATGCCTGTAATGGACGGACTTGAAGCGACAAAAACAATCAGGAGTAATTTCGAGAAACAACCGGTAATTGTTGCAATGACGGCAAATGCGCTTGTTGAAGATCGCGACATCTGTTTACTGGCTGGTATGGACAAATACATTTCAAAACCAATTAAATTAGAGGAACTGAAAGACACTTTATCCGAAGTCTCTGAGCAATTAAAAAATTGCACTTAATTAGTCACGCACCTTTGATGTTACGAGCGAGAGCCGGTAAATTTACTCACTGATATAATTTTACGGCCATGGATCTGTTAGAGTCTTAAAACAGATCGATGAAAGCCCGGCAAAACAAAACACTCCCCGCAAAAGAAAGCGATGAAATGCGGCTTGCAGCCGTTGATGAGCTGCAGGAAAGATTGGATCGTCACAGTGAAAATAATAGACCAGGAAATAATCTAAATAGCACAGGCCAGGGAAGAAGCCTCAGACAGCAGCTCGATAATCAAAGGTTTAATTCATATCTAATCTGGGGTCTGACAATCTTAATATTAATTGCAGCTATCATCTGGAGGATATTTTAAATCTCTCTCCAAAAATCGGCCTATTTTACCTTGTTTATTGAGATATTTTTTAAAACCCTAACCAGCGTATCCAAATCAAACGGCTTTGATATATAATCATCCATTCCTGCTTTAAGGCAGGCTTCGCGATCTTCGGCCATTGCATTAGCGGTTACTGCTACAATTTTCGGCTGCCATGCTTGCTGTTGTCTGATCAATCTGGTTGCTTCTAAACCGTCAATTTCCGGCATTAAAACATCCATCAATATAACATCATAATTATGTTTGGCTGTCATCTCTACCGCCTCTTTTCCGTTTTGGGCCAGCGATGTTTTATAGCCTAATTTGTCCAGCACTTTTAATGCAAGCTTTTGATTAATCAAATTATCTTCTGCAACCAGAATATCAAGTGGGTAGAGTGTAGCAAAACCCTCTGAAAGTACCGTCGTCTTCCGGCTTTCAATACTGACACCTTTTTTGTTTTCCTGTAATTGGTTCCGAACAAGATTGAACAATTGGGTTTGTTTAACAGGCTTAGTTAACACCGCACAAAACAATTGGGGATATTTCGACCGGGTTTCGTCGCCGACTGAACTTAGCAAGGCTATTGGAATCTTTGAATATTTATCTTTTATAACTGTTGCCAAAGCAAGCCCATCTAATTCATCCATCCTCATGTCAGTAATGATCAAATCAAACTCTGGATCTTCTGACAATATCGTCAATGCATCCTTACCCGAACCCGCCTGTACAGATTCGATTTTCCATTGCTTTAATTGCTCCCTTAAAATATAAAGGTTGGTTTTATTATCATCAACAATCAATATTCTTTTTCCGGCTAAAGAAACCAGCTCAAAATCAGAAGCATGTTTGGACTCTTTTGAAGTCTTTGCTTTTATTGAAAACGAAAAAGTAGAACCAACCCCTTCCTTGCTCGCAACACTAATTTCGCCTCCCATCAGATTCACCAGTCGCTTACTAATGATGAGACCTAAACCTGTTCCGCCATATTTCCTGGTAGTTGAAGAGTCAACCTGAACAAATGCATTGAATAGCCGTGATAGCTTATTTTCCGGGATCCCGATTCCTGTGTCCCTCACCTCGAACCCAATTTCACACTCACCGTTAAGCATCCGGTTTAATTTCACGTTAACAAACACCTCCCCTGTGTGTGTAAACTTTAAGGCGTTACCAACCAGATTTATGATAATTTGTCGTAACCTTAGTCCATCTCCTATTATATTTTGAGGTAAGGAATAATCAATATAATAAACCAGATCCAAACCCTGTTCATCCGCTTTTACGGCAAACAAGTCTAATGCATCTTCCACACAATGCCTCAAATTGAATTCCTGAGAATCTAGTTCCATCATGCCCGATTCAATTTTGGAAAAATCCAAAATATCATTAATAACAGTTAACAGAGCATCTGCGCTGGTCCGAATTGAATGAAGATATTCCTTTTGCTCATCATTTAGAGCTGTTTCATTTAAAAGAGACGCCATCCCAATAACACCATTCATCGGCGTCCTTATTTCATGGCTCATAGCCGCCAGAAAAGCGCTTTTGGCCTCGTTCGCTTTCTCTGCTTCTAAACGTGCCTGATCTGCTTCCTGACGTAGAAAACGTTCCTGATCTTTTTGCTGATTGTAACTATTTCTTATATGCCTTGTAATAAAAAATATCACACCAATAACGACCAAATAACTGTATGCCAAATCTATGAAACGCTTTGTTTCACTTTGATAGCTATTCACAATCAGATTGGGGAAATAATTTTCAAAAGCTAATAAAGAAATAACAATTAGGATGTTAACAGGAACCCAAAGCCTGTTTTGTTTTGCTGAGGCAACAGCTATAATTAAAAATGTCGAGAGGATGAATACCAGCAGTGTTGGCCCATCAGCACCGGAATTCAGATAATAATTTACGACAAATAATAGATTACTTAAAATAATATAAAAGACGATTGCTGTTTCTGTTTTGTGCTTAAATCTTGACAAATAATAAATCCCTGTAGCTAAGACAGCGACTCCAAACATCAAAATCGAAAGCTCGGGCAAGCCTAGAAAATAATTAAACGGGACATTGTGAAATAATACCGCAATAGATACCAGGCAAACCGCATGAAAAATCTTTGTTTCTAAAGAAATATCGTCTGATTTACCTACAAGATGATTTACTATATCTTTTATTTTTGATATCCACTTCAAATTCATTTAGATGTTATCCTCCCGTATTTCCCCTTAGTTTACCTGAATATAAAAAATTTGTCGTTTATACGAACGACCTTGTTTTATGTTCAAGCAATTCCGAAATCTGACAGATTGTTTATACAAATTTAAAATCGATAGAAATTTCTCTTGTTGCAGATCAAAGCATGCTGGGTGAATTCCTACTTTTTTTGTCATCCTTGTCTTTAGGATTCTAGGGCACTCTAACCTGCATTCGGGCCTCAATAAGACACTCAGAGTGACCACAGAATCTTAAGCAGGCACCTAAGCCACTTAAAATTATTTTCAATTTTTTGTTTGAATTAATTTAAAGTGTTACATTTGCACATCAAATAAAGAAATGCAACACACCAACACATATTATTTCGGATACTTTTACTATTACCAGTAAGAGGCGGGACTGATATGTTTTGAAACAAAAAGAACTATATACAGAGTCCCGGCCCAACAGCCGGGACTTTTTTATTTAATCAATGGACAAGAAAAGAGTAGCAATTCAGGGCATCAAAGCATCGTTTCACGAAGAAGCTGCAATAAAGTTTTTCGGTGAAGATATTGACACCATCGAGTGCAATAGCTTTAAACAAACCTGTGAGGTTTTGAAAAACAAAGAAGCCGATTTTGTGGTGATGGCCATAGAAAATTCCATTGCCGGGAGCTTGCTTCCTAATTATACTCTTTTACGCGATTATCATTTTACAATAATTGGCGAGGCATACTTACACATTCAGTTAAACTTACTGGCTCTGCCCGGTGTAAAGTTTGAAGATATAAAGAACGTGGAATCTCATCCGATTGCAATTCGCCAGTGCGATGATTTCTTTAATGAATATCCACACTTGAATGTGGTTGAAAGTTCCGATACGGCAGCTTGCGCAAAACGCATTCAGGACGAACAATTAAAAGATACGGCGGCTATTGCCAATAAATTAGCTTCGCAGGTATATGGCCTGGAAATTATGGAGCGTCGCATTGAAACAAATAAAAAGAATTACACGCGCTTTTTAATCCTCACGGATAATAAGGATATGGTAATTGAAGATGCCAATAAAGCGTCGATCTCTTTTCAGGTAACGGATGAAGTAGGTTCGCTGGTGAAAGTGCTGAATATTTTTGCCGAACACAACATTAACATGAGCAAAGTGCAATCCATGCCGGTTTTAGGAAAACGCAATCAATATAATTTCTATATCGACCTGGAATTTTCATCCCGTAAGGAGTATGAAGAAGCTATCCGCAAAGCTTTACGCTATACAGTAAACTTTGCGATCATGGGAGAATATAGAAAGAATGACGGAGTGTGAGTTGCGGGTAAGGTTTTGAGTTGAAGGATTCAAACCACACCGGCACATAAGACATTTTCGCTCAAAAAAACAGCAAACAAAAAATTAAAGCATAAACAAGACTTACAACTTATAACGTAAAACTTACAACTCGAAAAGTATGAAACTGAACCTCAACATAGAGCCATTAAGCAACTGGCTAACGGCAAAACATCAACCTCTTGTAATCGGAGGACCTTGCAGCGCAGAAACAGAAGATCAACTTGTTGCAACTGCACATCTATTAGCTAAAACTGGAAAGATCTCTGTATTGAGAGCTGGTATCTGGAAACCCCGTACACGTCCGGGAGAATTTGAAGGCATCGGAAGCATCGGTTTAGAATGGTTAAACCGAGCCAAAAAAGAAACCGGCCTACCTGTTACAGTAGAGGTTGCAAATGCAAAACATGTTGAAGAAGCGCTTAAAGCAGGTGTTGACATCCTTTGGGTAGGTGCACGTTCTACAGTAAATCCGTTTACTATTCAGGAAATTGCTGATGCCTTGAAAGGTGTTGACATTCCGGTAATGGTAAAAAACCCGGTAAACCCTGATTTGCAATTATGGATCGGCGCCTTAGAGCGTATCAATCAGGCTGGCATTACCAAACTGGCTGCTATCTCTCGTGGATTTTCTTCTTTCGAGAAATCTGCTTTCCGTAATGAGCCAATGTGGGAACTTACTATTCAGTTGAAAACGCTTTGTCCTGAATTGCCTATCATTTGCGATCCAAGTCACATCTGCGGTAACCGCGACTTAATTCCTTACATTTCTCAAAAAGCATTAGATTTAGAAATGGATGGATTAATGATCGAATCGCATATCGATCCTTCTGTTGCGTGGACCGACGCAAAACAACAGTTAACTCCATCGGCCTTATCGGATATGATTGATCATTTAACTGTTCGTCAGCCAGAGCCGAAAAACCCTGCTGTTTTAGATAAATTATCCGAGTTACGTAAGCAAATCGACAAGTTAGACGATCAGATTATTCAAAAAGTATCTGAAAGAATGGCTATTGTAGATAAAATTGGTGAGTACAAAAGAGATAACAATATCACTATTTTACAACTTAACCGTTGGGATGAAGTGGTAACTAAACGTGCAAATTTCGCCAAAGCCTTAAAACTAGATGAATCATTCACAACGAAATTGCTCGAACTGATTCATGCTGAATCTATCCGCAAGCAGACTGAAATCATGAATGCTACTGAGACTTTAGAACAAAAATAATAATGGATCATTTGATTCTTTCCAAACCCGGTAAAAGCACTAATTGCACCATTCAACTAACTGGTTCAAAAAGTGAAAGTAACCGGGCTTTGATTTTAAATGCCTTGAGCGATGGAAAGGTAGTTGTTAAAAACCTATCGAGTGCTGACGATACAGTTACGCTTGAAAAAGTAGTAGAAAGTTGCAGGTTGAAAGTTGAAGGAAATCTCACAACTCACAACTCACAACCCACAACTTTAACTCCACAACTTACAACTGTTAATATCGGGCCGGCAGGAACAGCCATGCGCTTTCTGACAGCTTATTTTGCGGTAACTGGTACGGAAGTTATCCTTACGGGAACAGAACGCATGAAGCAACGTCCGATTGGGATTTTGGTAGATGCTTTACGAAGCCTGGGTGCCGAGATTGAGTATGTGGAGAAAGATGGTTTCCCTCCTTTGAAATTCAGCAGTGAGTTTCAACAGATCACCAATGAGATCAAGATTAAAGGAAATATAAGTTCGCAGTTTATAACCGCTTTGCTTTTAGTTGCTCCATCCCTTTCTAAAGGATTGGAGCTAACCATAGAGGGCGAGTTAACTTCCCGACCTTATGTGGAAATGACTTTATCTATGCTTAAAGAAGCTGGTATAGAGCATCAATGGGAGAATGCAATTATTTCTATCGCTTCGCAGAAGTTCCAGGATTCTGAAATCACCATTGAACCCGATTGGAGTGCAGCTTCGTACTGGTATTCTATTGCAGCCTTGTCTGATGATAGCACAATCGTCCTCCCCTATCTAAAACAAGACAGTTTACAAGGCGATAGCCGGATAGACAGTATTATGGAAAGCTTTGGCATTTCGACAGAATATACAGCTAATGGGCTGATATTAAAGAGAAGTAATAAAGTAATTGAAGGTGACTTTTTTGATTTAAAAGATTGTCCGGACTTAGCACAGACGGTTATTGTTTGTTCCGCCGCCTTAGGACACAATGCAACTTTTACAGGATTGGAAACTTTGAAAATTAAAGAAACCGATCGTATTGCTGCATTGCAGAATGAACTAGCCAAAATAGGCGTAAAGCTTAATGAAGATAATCAGAACTATCATTTGGATTGTTCGGGCCTTCATTTCCCTGAAAAGGTAACTATTAGCACATATGAAGATCATCGTATGGCGATGGCCTTTGCACCTTTGGCATTAAAAATCAAGCAATTGGAAATTGAAGAACCTCAGGTTGTTGGAAAATCTTATCCTCTGTTTTGGGAAGATTTGAAGAAGGCGGGGTTTGAAGTAAAATAGATTTGAGATTTGAGATGTGAGATATGAGTATATCAAGCGCCTCAAATCTTTTTTAATAATATCGGGATCTTAAGTTTGAACAACTGTGTCTCAAATCTAAGATCTCAATATCTCACATCTAATAAAAAATGGCAGGTAACTCATTTGGACAACTATTCCGCATCACAACGTTTGGCGAATCACATGGCGAAGCCATTGGTGTGATTATCGACGGCTGTCCTTCAAATATCGACGTTGATATCGAATTCATTCAAAGTGAACTGGACAAACGGAAGCCAGGACAATCGAAAATCACTACCCAAAGAAAAGAAAGTGATACAGCTCAAATTCTTTCGGGCATTTTTGAAGGCAAAACAACCGGAACCCCAATTGCTTTATTGATTCCAAATGAAGATCACCGGTCGAAAGACTACGATCATAATAAAGATATTTTCCGTCCCTCACACGCTGATTTTACCTACCAATCCAAATACGGCATCCGCGACTATCGTGGTGGCGGTCGATCTTCTGCCCGTGAAACTGCGGCAAGAGTTGCTGCAGGTGCAATCGCAAAACTTTTCTTAGCGCAAAAAGGCATCGAAATCTTTGCCCATGTTTCTTCTGCCGGTACGATTGATTCGCCTAACATAAAATTAGAGAACATTAAAGAACTGGTTGAAATAAGAGAAAGCAATATTGTACGGTGTGCCGACCCGGCTACCGCCCATGAAATGATTGAATTTATTGATCAGATCAGAAAAGATGGTGATACCGTTGGAGGAAAGGTGTCCTGTATCATTAAGAACTGTCCGGTTGGCTTGGGCGAACCTGTATTTGACAAACTACATGCAGATCTTGGAAAAGCAATGTTAAGTATTAATGCGGTTCACGGCTTTGATTATGGATCTGGCTTTGCAGGATCAGAAATGAAAGGTTCAGAACATAATGATCTGTTTATTCCGGCATCGGAAGGAAAGTCAGTTTCAACTTTAACCAATTATTCCGGGGGTATTCAGGGAGGAATTTCAAACGGGATGGATATCACATTCAGAGTAGCCTTTAAACCTGTCGCAACCATTATGAGCAGTCAACAAACAGTAGATAAAGAAGGGAACGCTGCTGAAATAAAAGGAAAAGGACGACATGACCCGTGTGTGGTGCCTAGAGCTGTAGCAATTGTAGAGGCAATGGCCGCATTGGTTATTGCAGATCATTTCTTAAGAAATGAAGCATACCGGGCTCGTTAACAGTTGACGAAAATAAAAATGCTGATATGGATTCACATCAGCATCTAATTTGCTGTTCTCAAATTGGTTATTACTAATGATGGGATCATTAGAAACATGAGTAGATGACTTATGCCTAGTTGTTCTGGTGAGATGTAGGGCCCATTGGACTATTTTTTAATACCTCTTCCTGTTTTTCAACGAACATGAGGTATTTATTTCTCCAATAGATCACCGATTCCAACCGAACCGTTTTAATATTTTGATTTTGAATTAATTGGTTATTTAAAAGTTCTTGTGCATCTGAGAATTCCGAAAAATTGGAAGAAAAGTCAAGATTTATAGTCTTTTCTGTTTTAAAAACCGATCCTTTGACGATACTTTCCTTGTGAAACCAGGTGTAGATTGACTGCCCGGTTATTTTCAGTTTTTTGGAAATTTCGTCAATGCTGAAATGATTGCCCCGAATAATGAGATCAATAGCTTTGCCGTGTTGCATACACTTAAGATTTTAATCGTTATAACATAATTTTAAGAATTATTTATTTTCCATAGGTGGGAGATTAGGTTAAGGTTTCTCCATAGGCGGCTCGATTTATAAGTGAACTATAATTTTTAAATAAATAAAAAGCAATTTGCACATAAAAAGCAGCTAAAATCACTACCTCAAAATAGTTCAAACAAACACCTTTTGTGGTATATTTTCAGGTAATTTTTATACCAAAATTACACTTTGACAGAAAAGTTTTTAAAAATCCAGCTTCTTATATCTCGATTAATTTGTCACAAAGTGAATATTCCTTGAAATAAATCTTGGGCATCTTGCCAGTCTCTTTTTTAAAGGCTCGGTAAAAAGTAGTGCTGCTTTTGAATCCGGATTCATTCGCTATCGCCTCGATAGTCATTTTATCCGACTTCGAAGGAAACTGCTCGATAAAATCTCTAATTCGATAAGAGTTTATCCAGTCTCGAAAATTACTTCCGATAATACTATTGATGACAAAAGAGCAATGATGTATAGGGATTTTTAACTCCTGTGCAAGATCCATGATATGAAAATCATGTTTTAGAAAAGGCCGTTTAAGTTTTATAAATTCCTCTATTGTTTCCAAATAGCTTTGTCCAAGTGTGTCTGACATAATTTTATTGGAATTGGCTTCAGAATCAATAGATGCTGCGGATTTAACTCTTGCGGGCTCGATTTCACCAGATACAAAAAAACACTTGTACAAAATAGCCTGCTTATAAAAGAAATAAAACAATAAACCTATAAAAGCCGAGGTATTAATCACAACAAACCATTGGAAATGAGGTTCTAATGGAACACCAATAAATATCCCCTCAGGGTTTGAGACAAGGAGTAAAAAACGGACTATTTGGACAATCGTAACCGAGACTAATAAAAACAGTAGCCAGGTCTTTATTGAACTGTCCGTCGTTTTATTATTCAGTATTTTCGATCCAATCAAAGTACGCCACGTAAAAAAAAGGTAGACAATAAACAATGGTGGCCTTAATACCACATGATAGTAATAGGGCAAGTATCCTCGCGAGTTTAATAAACTTGCCGGATTTTCAGCAATTTGTTTTGTAATAGGCTCCCAGTCTATCAACGACGAAAAATACTTTGGTAGCATCTCCACCAAAGCTAACACAGCTGGAATAAAGTGAAGCCACTCCTCTTTTGTAATAGCTGTTTTCTTTTTTATAAAACAATCAACATACAAATACAAACAGGCAGGCGCAGCATATGAGAAAGGAAGAAAAAGGTTTAGGAGGTAAGGGAAATTAATTAACTGTTCACTTTTTAACAATACGTAAAGTAGGTTTTGTCCTACCCGGGCTATCAAGACGACCGCAATAAAGCGATTCAGCAATTTATATCCGCGTTTTGAGATCCACAGATATATCGAAAAAAGCAGAATCAAAAAAGTGCCAGAAACAATAATTACATCAAAAAAACGATCAAAATGGGCAACATTAATCATGTTATAACAGACGATGAATTAATTTTGTAATTGATACACACTCATCTTCCCTCTCGTTAAACTCAAAATGCAACTAATAATATCCAATAAGATAGGTTTTCGGCAACTGTAAAACTCCCAAACAGTCTAATTGGCCGGTAGTATCATATTAAGATAACACAATCTATAAAAATTATGTGACAATACAAACATCATAGCTATTTGGGACGCAGCTAGCTCGTAATAAATTTGATACGGAGAACTCTGCCCCATATTTCTAAAATTCCGAGAAGGATTAAATGAGATTACGGCTATTCCGTGGATTATAATTCAATAATTAGGATCAGAAGTCCTGAAATTTTAAAAAATCGCTAAAACCAGGCTGGAAATTTTCCAGGATTTGCTTCATTCATCATCTCATAGACACTTTCAACAATATCATCTATGGACGGCTTAGTAAAGTAATCACCATCCGTTCCGTAGGGTGGGCGATGCTCTTTTGCAGTGATTGTTCTCGGGGCGCTGTCTAAATAGTAATAGCCTTTTTGTTTTTCAACGATCTGTTGCAATATGAATGCAGAAGCTCCGCCCGGTACGTCCTCATCTACGATTAACAGCTTACTGGTTTTCTTTAACGACTCAACACAAACTCCATTTAAATCGAAAGGATGCAACGTTTGAGGGTCAACAATTTCAATGGAAATCCCTATTCTTTCGAGCTCTTCCACCGCATCCTGAACGATCCGCAAAGTTGAACCATAAGACACAACAGTTATATCGGTGCCCTCCTTTACTACTTCGGCTACACCCAAAGGAACTGTAAACTCACCGGCATTTAGAGGAAGTTTCTCTTTTAATCGATAACCGTTTAAATTTTCAATTACTATTGCAGGTTCATCCCCTCTAAGCAGGGTATTATATAAACCAGCAGCCTGAGTCATGTTTCGTGGTACGCAGATATGAATGCCTCGCATTGAACCCAGAATCAGAGACATTGGTGAACCGGAGTGCCAAATCCCCTCCAGCCTGTGGCCGCGGGTTCGAATAATCAATGGAGCCTTTTGTCCGCCTTTTGTACGATAACTTAAACAAGCTAAATCATCGCTGATGACATAAAGCGCATATAACAGGTAATCGACGTATTGAATTTCGGCGATCGGTCTTAATCCGCGTAGCGCCAGACCTATTCCCTGCCCAATAATGGTACTTTCTCTTATTCCTGTATCTGCCACCCTGATTTTGCCATGTTTAGCCTGCAAGCCTGCAAAACCCTGATTCACGTCGCCGATACTTCCTACATCCTCACCAAAAGCAAGAATCCGGGCATCGCGGATAAAATTTTCATCGAAACAGGCATTCAAAATTTCCCTACCATCAATCAATTTCGAATCATCATCATATTCAGCTGCAACAACAGGCACCTTTAACGGCGATTCAAGGGAATTTGTAAATAGCTTGGAATTATATCTTTCTTTATTTAATTCGAAGTTTTTGTGATACCAGTTTAAAAGATTCTGCTTGGCTTCTGACTGGTCTTTAGCCAAATACCTGATAGCTTTGCGTATAGCTACGAAAACATCAGTTCTTGTAACTCCAGGATTGGTTTTTAAGGAGCCCGCCATTGTGTTAAACTCTTCCAAATGAAACGCTTCTAACAATACCGCTACATCCTTTGCCTCCTGAATCAGAACACGGTGAAAAGCATCCCAGGCCGCCTTTTGACATTCCTTAACGTACTTTTTGGCTTCCTCTTCCATCGCTATCAATTCCTCCTCGGTTGCAACAGCCGACTCAAGCACCCAATTTCTCATTTGCAAAACACAATCGTATTCAGCTTCCCAGTTTAAGCGCTCCTGAGATTTATAGCGCTCATGTGATCCGGAAGAAGAATGCCCTTGCGGCTGGGTCATCTCCCATACATGAATCATCACCGGGATATGTTTCTCGCGGCAAATATTTATCGCTTTTTCATACGTCTCGCACAATCCGGGGTAGTCCCACCCTCGAACTTTAAATATTTCGAACCCTTCACCTTTTTCATCGCGTTGAAAACCTCGTAAAACTTCCGAAATATCCTGTTTTGTGGTTTGATATTTTTGTGGAACCGATATGGCATAGCTATCATCCCAAATAGAAATCGCTAAAGGAACTTGAAGTACACCAGCAGCATTTATAGCTTCAAAAAATACGCCTTCTGAAGTAGATCCATTACCTATTGTACCGAAGGCAACTTCGTTCCCGCTCGCAGAAAAATCTTTCAGAAAGCTCAGTTCAGGGTTATTTCTGTAAAGTTTAGAAGCCTGAGCCAGACCCACCAGGCGTGCCATTTGTCCGCCGGTAGTTGAAATGTCCGCCGAGGTCATTTTCATTTCCGTCTGATTTTTCCAGGTACCATCTTCGTTCAGGATGCGGGTAGAAAAATGAGCATTCATCTGGCGCCCGCCGGAGAAAGGTTCTTCCTCTAAATTTGTATTGGCGTATAGCTGAGAAAAGAACTCAGTAATGGTTGCCATTCCCGTTGCGAACATAAATGTTTGATCACGGTAGTAGCCAGAACGCCAATCACCTTTTTTGAAAGCTTTGGCCATAGCAACCTGGGCCACTTCTTTGCCATCTCCAAAGATCCCGAACTTCGCCTTGCCAGTAAGAACCTCTCTCCGACCGAGCAGACTCGTCTGACGGCTTTCATAGCAGATACGATAATCGTTCAGTACAATATGTTTGAAGTCTTCAAAGCTTAGCTCAGAAACATCGAATTGATTCGTTACATTCATTAGGTTCCACTGATTTCTCAACCAGTTCCAAAATTAATAAAATATACAGGTTATGAAACCCTATCTTCACGATTACGTAAAAAGCAGTTGTTACTGAATATCAAAAATAAATATATCTTTGTACAACACTTGAGTGAAATCGCCGTTTGAGTTATAATTAAACCTGGCGTATTTAGTTCAGTCTAATTAAAAAACATGAAAATGAAAAAACTATTTACCTTTTGCGCAATCATCCTCAGTTTTGTTGCTTTTACTGCTATGAAATCAGCTGTTGAAGCAGAATTTAAATTTGCAGAAGAAACACACGATTTTGGAAAAATACCTCAGGGCAAACCTGTAACTTATGAATTTAAGTTTACTAATGTTGGAGATTCTCCTATTATAATTTCAAACGTTGAAGCATCTTGCGGTTGCACAGTGCCAAAATATTCAAGTACTCCGGTAAAACAAGGCGAATCAGGAGTTATTACTGCAACCTTTAACGCAGCAGCTGTTGGCGCATTTAACAAAGTAATTACGGTTAAATCAAACGCCAAAACGCCGGTTAAATATTTATACATTAAAGGTGAAGTAGTAAGCACCAGCAGCAGATAAATTCATCATAATAAAGATTTGAAAAACCTCTCTGCTAACAGAGAGGTTTTTTTATTTTTGTAGCCCATGCCAAAAATCTCTAACAAGGGAAAGCAGATGCCTGCTTCTCCTATTCGAAAACTAACACCATTTGCGGATCAGGCAAAGAAGCTTGGCAGAAAGGTGTATCATTTAAATATTGGTCAACCTGATATTGAAACTCCCGAAGCGATGTTGAATGCGATCAAAAACATCGACTTTAAGGTTTGGGCCTATACACAATCAGAAGGAAACCTATCATACCGCGAAAAGCTGGTTGAATATTATAATAAAGCTGGATACAACATCAGTATTGAAGATATATTTGTCACAACCGGAGCTTCGGAAGCTATTGTAATTGCGCTCCAGACCTGTATGGATGATGGCGATGAAATTATTATTCCCGAACCCTTTTATGCAAATTACAATGCATTTGCATGGATGAGCAATGTGACAATAAAGCCGGTTTTGTCGACTATTGAGACAGGATTTGCTTTACCTGCCATAAGCGAGTTTGAAAAACAAATTACTGACAAAACAAAAGCGATATTTATATGCAACCCGAATAATCCCACTGGTTATTTATATTCATATAATGAGCTTGAAGAATTAAAGAAGCTTTGCTTAAAATATGATCTGTACTTATTTGCAGACGAAGCTTACCGTGAGTTTTGTTATGATAACAACAAGTTCTTCTCGCCGATGCATCTTGACGGGCTTGACGAAAATGTACTTGTTTTCGACAGTGTTTCCAAAAGATATAGCGCCTGCGGGGCCAGGTTGGGTTGTTTCATCACGAAAAATAAAAAAGTAATCCAAACGGCGCTGAAATTCGCGCAGGCGAGATTGAGCCCGGGAATGGTGTCGCAAATTGCAGCGGAGGCAGCTGTAGATACGCCGCCGTCTTACTTTGAAAGAGTCAACAAAGAATATACTGAAAGGCGCAATATGCTTGTGGAAGCGCTGAATAAAATGGAAGGAGTTTTCTGCCCTAATCCGGGCGGCGCGTTCTACGTGGTGGCACGTTTCCCTGTTGATGATTCAGAAAAATTCTGCCAATGGATACTGGAAGAGTTTTCATATGACAATCAGACAGTAATGATGGCTCCGGCAGCTGGTTTTTACAGCACACCCGGCGCTGGCAAAGACGAAATCAGATTGGCATATGTTTTGAATAAGAAAGATTTGGCGAATGCAATGATTTGCCTGGAGAAAGCGTTACAAGAATATCCGGGGAGAAAAACAGAGAATCAAGAAGCTAGAGACAAGAAACAAGAGGAACATCTTGATTCTTAATAAAGGAGTAAGAAACACGAGTGGAGATAAAAGAGCGATTCTTGAATCTTGACTCTAACATCTTGCATCTTGAGAAAAATAGAAAATCAAGAAGCTAAAGACAAGAAACAAGAGGAACATCTTGATTCTTAATAAAGGAGTAAGAAACTCGAGTGGAGATAGAAGAGCGATTCTTGAATCTTGACTCTAACATCTTGCTTCTTAATAAAACATATGGGCCCGACCGGAATTGACAGGATGGCGGCAGGTATGTAAGCATGCAGCGCGTTGTGAGACTAGCGCTCTAATCTGAACTCTCAAAACAATAATTGGCGAAAATAACTACGCCTTAGCTGCCTAATTTAGAATTAGCATAGCTTTTGTC
>CBFGOI010000081.1:0-22319 GCA_965650335.1 uncultured Pedobacter sp.
TGGCGAAAATAACTACGCCTTAGCTGCCTAATTTAGAATTAGCATAGCTTTTGTCCCGCTGGTATTCTGTTCTGTTATATCAGCATATGGGGCATCGATCAACAGAACTGGTTTGGTTAAGGGTGCGAAAACCGAACGAGATAAAGCACATAAGGAAGACGGTACAGGCAATCGGCCAGCCTTCCCCTTCCCGACAATTAAATGGCAGATAAGCATGTAGAAAGCATAATTTGTTCCATGTTTGGACGAGAGTTCGAATCTCTCCGGGTCCACCAGACAAGCCAAAAAGCCCTTATAGATAATTTTATAAGGGCTTTTTCATGGATAAACTGTCCATAATTATAGACCATTCTTATCTCTTTTCATGTTTGAACATCTACCTGCAACATGGTATTGCAAGTCTGTTTTTTTATAATTTATTTTGCTTAGTTTTAGAAACCAGTTTTGTTTTACAATTAAGGTTTTAAACCTTTCAATGCTCTTATTTTATATAAGTATAATAATCGTATGTAATTGGCATACTTATCATAATAGCGCTGAAGTTTTAATTTCTTGAACAAACGGATAGAGGGGGAATCAGCACTACATAATGAAAAATGCTCAAGGCATCTTCTATCTTATCGGTACTACTATCCTTTTGATAGTAATTAATACCATATTTTTTCTTTTTCAAACTTCGAAAAATGAAAAGAATCACGATGCTTCAATAAGAACATACGAGACGATCGAAGCTGCCACCGAATTCATGGATAATCTTGAGAATTCGGAAACGAATCATCGCGGTTATCTCTTAACAAAAGACATCCATTACATCACTCAATATTTATCGGCCGAAAAATATGTCGATGAGAGTTATATCAAATTATATTCCTTATTAAACGACAAACCTTCACAACAACGAAACTTAAATCGCTTAAATGAGCTGATTGATTTGAAACGTGTTCAGATTAACAAAACCATTAAAGCTGTCCGCAGTGGCAATTCAACTACCGAAAAAAAAATAAGCCTTGTAAAAAACACGGAATCAAAGATTCGAGATGTGATAAAAAACATTACGAGCACCGAAAGACAGAGCCTTAGCGCGGGCAACAAGCTTATCGAGAAATTAACCCGAAGAATCCAAATTTTTACAGTCATCAGCAATTGGATACTTTTAATTATTGTGATCTCGGCATTAGTCAATATCATTCAAAACCGGGAGAAGATAGGAAAGCTTTTTAAAGAAGTTCAGTACAAAAACAAGCAGCTGGAGATTCAAAAAGTAGATCTGCAGAATTTAAGTCAGGATTTGATTAATCAAAACACAGAATTAGAACGATTTGCCTACGTTGCCTCACACGATTTACGTTCTCCGGCAGTCAATCTGATTTCACTGTTGCAACTTCATGAGGATACGAAAGAAAAATCTGACCAAGATGCCCTGATAAAAACGGCCAAAGAGGTCGCCGACAATCTCATTGTTAAACTAGACGACTTAATTGATCTGCTCAAAAACAAGCACGAGTCATTTACAATTGAAGAAAAATTGAACTTCATGCATATTTTTAATGTGGTTGAAAAAAATCTTACGGCAGACATCAAAAAGACGAACGCCAGGTTACATTATGATTTTTCTGAGGTTCCGGTTATTACTTATCCCAAAAGTTATTTGGAAAGTATTATGCAAAATCTTTTGTCAAATGCCTTGAAATACCGTCATCCTGACCGGGTGCCGGACATTACAATAAAAACCATGCAAAAAGATACCAAACTTTATCTGGAGATAAAAGACAACGGCCTGGGTATTGATCTAAAAAAGTATGGAAAGAACATTTTTGGAATTTATAAAACATTCCATGATGTCCGGGATAGCAAGGGCGTTGGATTATATATTACCAAAGCGCAGGTCGTTGCTATGGGCGGAAACATTCAGGTAGAAAGTACACCCAATGTAGGCAGTACATTTACAGTCTGCTTTAACTAAAAAACTTTGCATTAAAATTAACCAGGAAAAGTTCTTTAACCGACCGTGTGATCGCGGTATACATCCATCTCAAAAAATCAGTATTCAGCATTTCTTCGGTAAGATAACCCTGATCTACAAAAACGGCGTCCCACTGGCCGCCCTGCGCCTTATGACATGTTACGGCATAGGCAAATTTCACCTGTAGAGCATTAAAATAAGGATTTTTCTTTAGCTCTTCCATCCGCATTCTTTTGTTCGCTATATGCTCGTAATCTTCCATCACCGCTTCAAACAAGCGCTTATTATCTGCATGAGAAAGACTTGGAGTTTCCGAATACAGGGTATCCAGCATTACTTTACAGGTCAAAGGCTCGTCATCAGGATAATCCAGAAACTCCAGCACTACATCCGCAAAACGGAAGCCATAGAGTTCTGTAATATTTTTCATCTTTCGAATTTTTGCGATATCACCATTTGCAATAAAAGCATTGCTTTGTTCATCGGCCGCAAGCCAGTAATAATTATTCCGCACAACCATTAAATAATCGCCCCCACTTAATTCCTCTTCGCGATATAAAATCCGGTTTCGAATCTGGAAATTATAATTATTAGCACTTTTGTTCGAACGGCATATCACGAGTGTATTTTCCATGCCATACTTGTCGTAAGCATATTGCAGCCCTTCGGGCAATTTTTCTCCGGTCATATTAAATATATCGGGAAAACCCTTCACACTTAATTGCGGAAACTCCTCCTTTTTACTGCGAATTAGTTCTCTGATATGGGTCGCATTATACAAAATTCCGGATTGTTTCTGTTGTCTCACAACATCTGTTAACTCATAACTAAAAACTGTCCGCGTAAATACATTTTGTAACAATTTGGTATCCAAAGCCGGACTATAATCAGAGCCAACTGGTGGAAGCTGCGCCGTGTCGCCAACCAGCATAAGCTTACAATTTTTTCCACTATAAACATACATCAACAGATCTTCCAAAAGACTTTTACCGCTAAAGTCTGCAGCTTCATTCGATATCATCGATGCCTCGTCAACAATAAAAATGGTATTTTCCGCCAGATTCTCGCTAATGATAAAACTCATATCAAGGCTCATGGCAGATTTCTTCCGGTAAATCCTTTTATGAATTGTGAAAGCCTTTTTTCCGGAGTAATTACTTATTACTTTGGCCGCCCGACCGGTTGGGGCAAGCAAAACAGTTTTTAGGGCTAGTTTTGGCAGTGTTTTTACCAGCGATGCTACAATAGTAGTTTTTCCGGTTCCTGCATAGCCTTTAAGCACGAAACACTCGTCGCCGTATTCACTTGTGATAAATTTATCCAATTCATCAAAAACGAGAAGCTGTTGCTGAGTAGGGTTGAGCGGAAATTGCTGTCTTAGTAAGTTACTAATATTCATGCGATGTAAAATTGCGCAATTCCGTTCAAAAAAATTAGTTTTGTTGTAATGAACGATTTCGGCACAGTACATTTAAAGGACGAGAGGTTTGATAGCGCCCAGACAAGGGGAATGCAGCTTCTGATTAGAATTGCACCCAAGCGCATTTCTTATGCAATCATCAATGAGATGGATAATAGTCTGGTAGTTCTTTACGACTCGCCTGTGAACGATACCATCGAGACCAGTTTACACGAACTGCTACATACTAACGAGGAGTTAAAATCGAGCTTTGCTAAAGTGAAAGTATCCGTTCATACTTCTCATTTCACCCTGCTGCCGGCTCAGTATTTCACAATAAGCGACTTGCCTGAATATGAAAAACTAATTCAAGCTGGCGGAGATACAAAAACCATTGTATCCTCGGTTCTCTCGGATAGTATCAAATGTATTATAGCACTTAACATAAAAGATACTGCGCCAATAATCAGTACATTTTCAGAGGTGCGCCTGTTTAGTCAAATAGAGCCCCTTACTGAAATGGGACTACGGCTGGGCGATACAAATACTCATAAACTTATTCTTCAGTTTAATGATGAGTCTTTTGAGGCTTGCCTGATTTCTGATGAGAAACTTGTATTCAATAATCTTTATACGACAAAAAATGCCGATGACTTCAATTACTATTTATTGATGCTCAGAGAGCAGTTAGCAATTGATCCGAATGGTACATCTGTAATCCTGGCAGGCAACATCGGATCGGGTGATGACCAGTACAAAAGAATCGCAAAATATTTTGAAGATGTTCGTTTTGCAGACAGTACAGAAATCATAAATTTTTCCGATGCTTTTGATCAAACTTCAAAACACCAGCATTTTTCGTTATTAGGCCTTTCATTATGCGAATAATTGGCGGCAAGCTAAAAGGATTACGGTTTTATCCACCTACAAACCTGCCGGTGCGCCCGACAACGGACATGGCTAAAGAGGCTATTTTTAATATTTTAAACAATCAAATTGATTTTGAAGGGTTGAAAGTATTGGATTTGTTTAGCGGAACGGGGAATATTTCGATGGAATTTGCCTCCAGAGGAGCTGCAGAAGTTATTTCTGTGGATAGTAATGCGGGATGTATCCGGTATTTAAAAGAAATCGCAAAGCAACATCAAATGAGTACAATTAGTCCTTTTAAAGCGGATGTTTTTAAATTTTTAAAAGAAGACAACGATACCTTTGATTTAATTTTCGCCGACCCTCCGTATGATATACCTCAAATCCCATTAATAGCTGAACTCGTTTTTGAGCGAAAACTTTTAAGACCTGATGGTATGTTAATCGTTGAACACCCAAGTTCAAAAAGACTAGGCAATCATCCAAACTTTACTGAGCAGCGGAAATATGGACATTCATCGTTTAGCTTTTTTAAAGTTAGTCTTTGATTATATTAAACCTGGAAAGATCTTTTGCCACAAAGACTCAAAGTTAATACCAGTTTTGTTGCTGCTTATATCCTTTTGCTTTTTTAATAACCCTTTCACCTTTTACCTTTTACCTTTCACCTCTTAGCGTTTGCCTTTCACCTCATTTAATATCCCTTTGCTTTTTCCCTTTTACCTTTTACCTTTAAGCCATGAAAATCGCACTTTTTCCCGGATCGTTCGACCCTGTAACCATTGCTCACGTTGATATTTTAAAAAGATCAGTTTCTTTGTTTGATAAGGTTATAATCGGTGTTGGGGATAATAGTTCAAAGCGCTCTAAACTCAGCACGGATATCAGGATCCGAATTTTGCAGGCAGTTTTTAAATCAGAACCCAAGATAGAGGTGACCTCTTATCAAGGACTAACCGTAAATTTTTGCAAGGAAATAGGCGCCCGATACATGTTACGGGGTATTCGGACAGTTTCAGATTTTGAATACGAAAAAGCTATCGCTCAAATGAATCACGCTTTGGAGCCTTCAATCGAAAGCATTTTCATTTTAAGCAATCCAGGGTATTCTTCGATAAGCTCTACCATTGTGAGAGATATTTTGCGGCACAAAGGCGATGTAAGCCAGTTTGTGCCGAAGGAAGCATTGGAGTTTCTCTAAAAAATAGAATAAATTATCATCCCGTTTAATTCACTTAACTTCTAATAGGCTAATAACATCGCGAATTAAGGGGTAAGTATTCTGCTTAATATAATCAAAATCGCCTGACGCAAGCCAGCGTGCTTCTGTGATACCTTCTTCAAGCTGAGGAACGAGTTCCTGCCTATCGGCTTTCATTGTATACCAATTTGTTTTTTTGAACACAATCCGGCCTCTTTCTTCATATACATGCCATGTTTTGCAAAGCAGATCACCTAATTTCGCAACTCTTATTCCACATTCTTCCTCTACTTCTCTTACCGCAGCGATTTTGGTTTTCTCGCCTATATCCAGCTTACCTTTAGGCAAATCCCATTTTCCATTTCGGAAGATAAAAAGGAATTGATTTTCATCGCATCGAACCACACCGCCGGCTGCTTTTATAAACAGAAAAGGTTTTCTTAAACTTTTAAAAAAAGTTTTAGGATCTTTTGTAAGTATCACATTTACAGAAGCCGGAGCACCCTTAACTCCTTTATAAAATACGGCAAAATCAAAATCATCAGCTTCCATTTGTTGATAATTTCCTAGTCCGCCGGGTAAAAAATCTGCTATGATTAGAGCAGTATCGTTAATATAAATTCTATACATTTGTGCCATGATCAATAAGAGTGAGATTGAACAGAAAGTCGCTGAGTTTTTGTTACAAATAAAAGCAATTAAATTACAACCAAACAACCCTTTTACATGGGCATCCGGAATAAAATCGCCAATTTATTGTGATAATCGCATAACTCTCTCTCATCCAACTATTAGAACTTATATTAGACAAAATTTAACAGAACTTGTTCAGGAAGAATTTGGATCTGTTGGTTTAATAGCAGGAGTTGCTACTGCGGGAATTCCGCAGGGTGTACTTGTTGCCCAGGAACTTGGTTTACCTTTCGCATATGTTCGTTCAAAAGCAAAAGAGCATGGCACCGGCAGTTTAATTGAAGGAGAAGTGTTTGATGGACAGCGCGTAGTGGTAGTTGAAGATTTAATTTCAACAGGAAAAAGCAGTTTGCAGGCAGTGGATGCCTTACGCCAGGCGGGCTGCGACGTAGCAGGACTGGTTGCAATTTTTAGCTATGGTTTAGATGAAGCCACTGAAAACTTTAAAAAAGCCAAATGCCGCTTTTCTACACTTTCAAACTATAATGCCTTAATTCAATACGCTTCCGAGCATCGATTTGTCAACAAAGATGACCTTGAACTGTTACGTAAATGGCGTGAAAACCCTTCAGAGTGGGGACGCGCAATTGAAAACGCAGTTAAATAGTAGCTATGTCAATTTTTGAAAGTAAAATAGAGATCGATAAACCGGTTCAGGAAGTCTATAGTTTCCTTGCTGATTTTAATAATCATCAGAAACTAATGCCGGATAATATTTCCAATTGGTCGTCGACTACAAACGAAGCCCGCTTTTCCGTTCAGAATATGGCTAAGCTGGCTTTAAAAATATCCAACCGGATTGAAAATCAAACAATCATCATAGTACCAACCGATGAAGTTCCCTTTAACGTGGATAT
Source organism: uncultured Pedobacter sp. (assembly GCA_965650335.1). Lineage (GTDB taxonomy): Bacteria > Bacteroidota > Bacteroidia > Sphingobacteriales > Sphingobacteriaceae > Paradesertivirga. The sequence goes on from CBFGOI010000081.1 coordinate 6,984, forward strand.
GCGTTGGGTGGTAGCAGATTTGGGCAATAACACCACAGAAGCCATTTTGACTATTTCAGCAGAGCTGAATATGATGATGAAAATGATGGCCAGCGGTCCTTTGCAGAAATTGGTTAAACACCAGACAGAAACGCTGAAAAAAGTTATTTAATCTACGTAGCGCATCACGCCCTACTCGCGTAATAATTAAAAGAGCTGGCTATGAGATTGTCTTATTTTATTCCTTTAGTTCTATTTATTACCTCCTGCAGCGACCAGGTAATTGAGACTGACTGCCCATCCTTGATTTGCAGTCAGGAATTCAGAACTGTGTCGGTTAGATTTGAAGATGCCTCCGGTCAGCCTATTGCCGTAAAAGATTTCTCTGCAGTTATCAGAAGAACCGGAAAGACTACGCAAATTTTTGAAGTGGACACTCTTAATTTTAAAGGCAATTATGGGGTTGTAACCGATTCTGACATTAAAAACCTCTCTCCCAAAGGTGATACAATAGATGTAAGTGCCGTGAATCCTAAAACTAACCAGAAAAAGAGTACTTCTTTTGTAGTTTCTGGTGGGAAATGTGCTTGTCATATCGAAAAAATATCCGGGCCGGAAAAAGTAGTTTTTGATTAGGGTGGTATTCTTTAAAATTCTAAACGGAGACAGCGTTTAGAACGCTGTCTCCGTTTTTTTGAATTAATAGTTCCTATAAAAGCGCTGGCATTCCAATTTAAACCCGATTGCATGGAAAGCCCGAAGTGATGGGTAAAGCGTGGCGGCTTGCAATAAAAGCGGGACTGAAACCGCCCTCGAAGACGCTTTTTCCTTTCCAAAAAGGTCATTTTTTCAGTATAAATTATTATTTATCAGACTTTTAGTCATCCGAAAAAAATTTTACAAGACAAAAATTCCTTTATTCTGAATCAAAAAGCCTGTGGCAATTGTTTTGAAGACACATAAACATTATGAACTTCAACAATTTTACAATCAAAGCACAGGAAGCAGTTCAGAAAGCTTCTGAAATTGCAGGTGGAAATCAGCAGCAGGCCATTGAGAATGCGCACCTGCTTAAAGCCCTGCTTATGGTTGATGAAAATGTAATCAACTACCTTTTGAAGAAACTAAATGTGAACCTGAACCGGCTGAACACGGTTTTGGATGCGGAGATTCAAAGCTATCCCAAAGTTAGCGGCAGTGATATTTACTTGTCGTCTTCGGCGAATTCGGCTCTCCAAAAAGCACAAAGTTATCTTAAGGAATTTAAGGATGATTTTGTATCGGTAGAGCATATTCTGCTGGGAATTTTAAATGCCAGCGATAAAACCAGCGGCATGTTGAAAGACGCCGGTGTTACCGAGAAAGACCTTAAAAAAGCTATTACAGAACTGCGGGGCGACAGTCGCGTAACTGATCAAAACGCAGAGGCTACTTATAATGCGCTGAATAAATATGCCCGAAATTTAAATGAATTTGCAGAATCGGGCAAGCTGGACCCGGTAATCGGACGCGATGATGAGATACGGAGAGTAATTCAAATTTTATCTCGCCGGACCAAAAACAACCCGATCTTAATTGGAGAGCCCGGTGTAGGTAAAACTGCTATTGCGGAGGGTATTGCCTTTAGAATTATAAAGGGTGATGTGCCGGAAAACCTTAAATCAAAAACCGTTTACTCGCTTGACATGGGTTCTTTAATTGCGGGAGCCAAGTATAAAGGCGAGTTTGAAGAACGCCTGAAAGCGGTGATAAAAGAGGTTACGCAAAGCGATGGTGAGATTATATTATTTATTGACGAGATCCATACCCTTGTAGGCGCTGGCGGTGGAGGTGAAGGCGCGATGGATGCTGCCAATATTTTAAAACCGGCTCTTGCCCGCGGAGAGCTACGCTCAATAGGTGCTACCACTTTGAACGAATATCAAAAATATCTTGAAAAAGATAAAGCGCTTGAGCGGCGTTTCCAAAAGGTGATGGTTGATGAGCCCGATACCCAGGATGCCATCTCTATTCTTCGTGGATTGAAAGAGCGGTATGAGACCCACCACAAAGTGCGAATTAAAGACGAAGCAATTATCGCCGCTGTAGAACTTTCTCAGCGTTATATTTCAGACCGGTTCTTACCTGATAAGGCGATCGACTTAATGGACGAGGCGGCCGCTAAGCTCCGCCTGGAGATGGATTCCGTTCCGGAAGCTGTGGATGAACTGGAGCGTAAAATTATGCAGCTTGAAATTGAACGTGAGGCTATCAAGCGTGAAAATGACGAGAAGAAAGTTGCTGAATTGAGTCAGGAAATTGCAAACCTTTCTGCCGACCGAGACTCTCTAAGAGCAAGCTGGCAGGGTGAGAAAGACCTGGTTGACGCGATAAACAATGAAGTTAAACAGATTGAAGACTTTAAACTGGAGGCCGAGCAGGCCGAACGTGCGGGTGATTACGGCCGGGTGGCCGAAATACGTTACGGAAAAATTAAAGAGTCGCAGGATAAGCTTGAGAACCTGAAGAAAGACCTTGAAGTAAAACAATCTGGAAGCCGAATGCTGAAAGAAGAAGTTACTTCTGAGGATATTGCCGGTGTAGTTTCGCGCTGGACGGGAATTCCGGTGACAAAAATGATCCAGAGTGAACGTGAAAAGCTTCTTCATTTAGAGCAGGAGCTGCATAAACGTGTCGCTGGTCAGGAGGAAGCGATTGGAGCTATTTCCGACGCTATTCGCCGCTCGCGTGCTGGTTTACAGGATAAACGCAAGCCCATTGGTTCGTTCATTTTCTTAGGAACAACCGGTGTTGGTAAAACCGAGCTTGCAAAGGCCCTGGCAGAATTTCTTTTCAACGACGAACATTCTATGGTTCGGATTGATATGAGCGAGTACCAGGAACGCCATTCTGTTTCACGACTTATAGGAGCGCCTCCGGGATATGTTGGCTATGATGAAGGTGGACAACTAACAGAAGCGGTGAGAAGAAAACCTTACAGCGTAATTCTGCTGGATGAAATAGAAAAGGCTCATCCTGATGTATTCAATATTCTTCTACAGGTATTGGACGATGGCCGTTTGACCGACAATAAGGGCCGTGTGGTTAACTTTAAAAACACGATCATCATTATGACCTCAAATATCGGATCGCACCTTATACAAGAGAATTTTAAGGAGCTTACCGATATTAACCATGAGGAAGTTGTGGCAAAGACAAAAAGTGAGCTTTTTGAACTACTGAAGCAAACTATTCGTCCCGAGTTTTTGAACCGGATTGATGAGTTGATCATGTTCACTCCGCTGAACAGAAATGAGATAAGGGATATTGCGAGACTTCAATTTAACCAGGTTGCTCAAACGCTTGCCGAAATGGGAATTCAGATGGAAGCTTCTTCTGATGCGCTTGATTGGCTTGCGCAACTGGGTTACGATCCGCAATTTGGAGCAAGGCCCTTAAAGCGGGTTATTCAAAAACGTATTCTGAACGAGCTTTCTAAAGAAATTTTATCCGGTAAAGTGGATAAAGAAAGCCGGATTTTACTGGAGGTGTTTGATAACAAGTTTGTGTTCTTGAATAAAGATAAAGTTGAGGAAGTGAATGTGTAAAGGGCAAATTACCTAAAAACTACTGAGAACGAATATTTTATTAGTGATCCGATGACTAAAGTCATCGGATCACGTGTTTAAGAGGATCCGCAATTGTATTATCCTGAGGCGTCGAACGAATCATCCGATAATGTTGTTATATGATCAAATGCATCACTTCCGAAAGAGGCTGGTCAGAATCTATTAAGATGCCCGTAACACCGGCTGCCTGCCCCGCGATAACGTCCCGTTCCCGGTCGCCAATAAAATAGGATTTAGCTTTGTCGACGTTAAACCTGGCAATCGCTTTTTCAAGCATCATTGAACCCGGTTTCCTGCAAAGGCAAGCGCCATTATACATGGGATGATGGCGGCAGTAATAAATTTCAGTAAGATAAATTCCGTTTGACTTGTAAGTTTCTTGGAGATGCTGATGCATTTTATTCAAGGTATTTTCGCTGTACCAGCCTTTTGCCACACCTCCCTGATTGGTAATTACAATGAGCAGATACCCCTGATCCTGCAATTCTTTTAGAGGTTTGAAATTATGTTCAAGCACATGAAAATCTTCAAGTTTGCATACATAATCTCCTAATTCCTTGTTTAAAACCCCGTCTCTGTCTAAAAAAACAGCTCTATTAGTTTGCATGGATCAAAACTACAATTGAAAATTGAATTATCAACGGAGAAATTCTTTTAGTCTCTTATAAATGGATTAAACTCTCTCGAGGAAATCCCAAATGTAGTTGCCCGCGAAACGGTTTTTGTACCGAATCGATTGTTTAATTTATCCAAAGCTTCGTAAAGTTTTTCATTGCGCTCGTGATTATCGAACAATCCCGGCTGGTATGAGCCTTCTGAAAGCTGACTTAGTCTCACTCCAATGAGTCTAACCGGTCTCGCCGGATCATAGGCTTGATTGAGCAACTTCTTCAATTCAGGAATAAGCAGAATATCAGAATGCGTAGCTGGAATTGTAATTTGCTGACTAAAGGTTTCGAAATTCGAGTATCTTATCTTTATCGCAAGACAAGAAGCAACCTTGTTTTCCATACGCAGCTTAAAGGTAAGCTGTTCGAGCATAGACATCAATAATTGCTGTAAAACGGAAAGGTCTGATACATCCGTTGGAAAGGTATTTTCGCTCGAAATGGATTTGCGTTGATGATATGGACTAACCGGAGAATCGTCAATGCCATTGGCTTTATTCCACATCACAAGGCCCATTTTCCCGAAATGCCTTTCAAGATTTTTAACATTTTGAACCTGCAGATCGGCGATTCTGTGAATTCCGATGCTATAGAGCAGCTCGCAGGCCTTCTCTCCTACCATAGGGATTTTTGAAACCGACAAGGGAGCGAGGAACTCCTTCTCTTTTCCATGTTCCACATATATTTGACCGTTAGGCTTGGCTTGGCCTGTTGCGATCTTGGAAACTGTTTTATTTGACGAAAGTCCGAAGGAAATAGGCAAGCCTGTTTCTTTGATTACGGATTGGCGCAATTCTGAGGCGAGCTGATAACACCCAAAAAACTTGTCCATGCCGGTAAGGTCGATGTAGAACTCGTCTATCGATGTTTTTTCAAAAAGGGGCACCCTGTCTTTTATAATCTGGGTGACCATTGCGGATGCTTTGCTGTATGACGAATAATTGCCGCCGATTACAATGGCGTGGGGACAAAGCTGAAGGGCCTTTTTCATTGGCATGGCAGAATGCACTCCAAATTTCCTGGCTTCGTAACTGCAGGAGGCGACAACCCCTCTTTGGGAACTTCCGCCGATAAGTACAGGTTTGTTTTCCAGTGATTTATCTTTCAATCGCTCTACAGACACAAAGAAGGAATCAAGGTCAATATGTACTATGTGTCGCTTCTCATTCATCTTAACAAAAATAAGAAATTCTGCTAAGAAAATTAGCTAAATTCGTATAAAACGAACACCAAACTTTTTATATTTAGGCCTCCATTTATGACTCTGATTCCTACCTTGCTCGTACCTCGTTCGGGGATCTTACGCTCGCGAACGTAGGATGGTCGACGCAGTCCCGGGCAAGGTACGAACTTGAGTGTTACATGAACTGGTCATGTCTATTTATCTTTAAATATAAAGGAATGAGTTTATTTCTTACAGCAATAATGCCACCCGCTGAGTTAGCTGAACAAATCCGCGACCTTAAGGAAGAACTATCTGAAAAGTTTCAAATCTATGCTGCTTTAAAATCGCCGGTACATATCACCTTGTACAGGCCGGTGAATATTAAAGAGGATTTTGAAAATCACTTGATAAAGGTATTAAAACCGATAAGCTATAATCATGCACCTTTTAAAGTAAATCTCTTGAATTTCGACTGTTTTACCATTCAAACTCTGTTTATCTCTGTTGTGAAAAGCTCTTTGCTGGGTGATTTACAAAAAGATATATCTTCCGTTTTTCATAAAAACAAAATAGACCCACAGGAACATACTGGAAATACCACATTCCATCCTCATGTTACCGTTGCCTACCGGGATATATCGTCTGAGGTTTTTCCAGTAATTTGGGACGAGTACAAAAACAAAAAATTTAGGCGTTCTTTTTTGGTTGATCGCTTCAGTTTATTGAAACACGATGGAAAGCAATGGCAGATATTCAAAGAGTTTCCGCTACAAAAAATAGAAAATCCAGGTTTGTTTTAATAAAAAACAGTTCCTCAACCGTCTGCTTAAATTCTTTTTATACTGACAGCTAATAGCTTAGCCTCTATTTTAAGAAATATCTCAATAAAACTTGCGAGCAATAGGTTATAGCCGTATATTTGCACCACTTTAAAGGAAACGATTAAACGTTCGATTTAAATGATTCCGTAGCTCAGCTGGTAGAGCATTACACTTTTAATGTAGTGGTCCTGGGTTCGAATCCCAGCGGGATCACGATTAAGTCCTTCAAAACTTGCAAAACCCCTCAAATGACATCATCTGAGGGGTTTTTTGTTTTTAGCCATATCCATTTTATACATCTAAAATCAAAACTCTGGTGTCTAAATCGGGGCGCGAACATCCCAAATTTCACTCCACCTTTTTAGCTCGTAAAAAACTGAATATCAGCTAGTTCAACCATTGAACATCTTGACTTGAGAGCGCATTAAAAGTAATTTTATTTAATCTTTTTAATGTCTAAAATCATGAGAAACTCATTCAAAGTGCTTTTTTTTATCAGAAGCTACAAAACCCACACGAATGGCGAAGCTGCTATTTCCATCCGAGTGACTGTAAACAACCAGAGGGCTGAGTGGTCTACACAAAGAGAATGCGATGCGGCTTCCTGGAATGCGAAAGCCTGTCGTGTGAAAGGAAACACCAAAGAGGTTAAATCCATTAATGCCTGGCTCGAACAATTAAATGCAAGGGTTTATGAGGCGCAGAGAGAACTTTTTGCTGCAGGCAAAGAAATTACAGCCATAGCCATCAGAAATTTGGTGAAGGGTATTGTTGAAGAAGAAAAAGTTCATACGCTGGTAGAAGTATTCGAATACCATAATGATCAGTTCAAAAGTCTGGTTGGGCAAGAGTATTCCTATGGAACCTATAAAAGATTCAAGTCTGTGCTCAACTCATTGAAAAGTTTCATTAAATGGAAATACAAGGTTGATGATGTGCCGATAGCTGATATCAATCATCAGTTTATCACAGAGTATGAATTTTATCTAAAAACTGTTCAGGCAGTCCAACACAACACTGCCATGGCGAACATTAAAAAACTAAAAAAAATTGCACGGCTTTGTGTTGCCAACGACTGGCTTGTGAAAGATCCCTTTCGGTCTTTCAAGATAACGACCCGTGAAACACACCGGGCCTACTTGTCAGAACATGAACTCGAACAACTCATCTCGAAACATTTTTCAGTAGAGCGGCTCGATCTGGTAAAGGATATGTTCCTTTTTAGTTGCTTTACAGGTCTGGCCTATTCGGATCTTGTAAAATTAACCCGGGCAGATCTTGCGATCGGAATCGACAGAGAAGTATGGATTCAAACTACCCGAACGAAGACTGATACATCGTCCCGCATTCCTTTACTTCCTAACGCTCTTCAGATTTTAGAAAAATACGAAGACCATCCCAAAGCTGTTTCGGAGGGAAAGCTTTTTCCTTCTATCACTAACCAACGTATGAATTCGTATTTGAAAGAAATAGCCGACTGCCTGGGCATCCACAAAGAATTGACCTTTCATTGCGCCCGCCATACTTTTGCTACCACTGTTACGCTTACCAATGGTGTTCCCATTGAAACCGTCAGCAAAATGCTCGGACACCGTAGTTTAAGGACAACTCAGCAATATGCAAAAGTCTTGGATAACAAAGTGAGTAGTGATATGAAAGTGCTGAAGGATATGTATACTTTGAAGGAGAATAAGAAAGTCTCCTGATTAAACTTAGAGGATAACCGGGAAAGCTGGTTATCCTTTCTTATTTTACAGCATATGATCTGCTGCAGCAATTTAACCTGCGAAGAGAAAGCAGTAAACCGGCTTTCGGCGGCCTTAAATTCTCCTTCCCTTGTCAGTCCGATTTATTCCACGACCAGTTGACAGCTTTATCTTCTTCAGTAAGGGGTGGCTTAACAGTTCATGAGGCTGATGTTTTATCATTCTACAAGCGTTGATGAGGTTTCTTAATCATTCTAACAGATAAGGCAAGTAAATAATTACCGCACATACAACGGCAAAAAAGCAAATAATGAGTACTGCTCCAGAGGTCAGGTCTTTCACCTGGCCAATCAATGGGTCCTGTTCTTTAGTAACCCGGTCTGCTAATTTCTCAATAGCCGTATTGAAGATCTCTGCCATCCAGGCCAGGCCTATTAACATCAGTGTAATGAGCCACTCCGTCTGACTTACTTTCAGCACACTGTTTACCATGAACACGGCGATAGCAGCCGCGAGATGCAGGCTCATGTTATGATCATGTTGGAATGCTAATGATATTCCACGAATGGAATATCGATAGCTGGATAGATGTTTTCTGATTCTGCTCATGCTCTTTTCGTTCTGATAATTCTGTACTATTTTAAGACATGTGATAAATATACAATGCTATAAGAGGCCAGGCAGACCATAGTTTTTGAGTTTAATGGCATCAGAATATTCTGCGTTTCAGACTTCTCATTGAAAGCGTAATTTCCTATCGACCAAAATAAAATGGAAATCCAAATGTCCATGAAGTCAAATCGCCCGTTTGTGAAATGAAGTAGTTGGAAAATTTCAAGGCCAACAGAATATATAAGAGGTATAAGAACACATGTGATTCGCCAATTATTCAGCTTAACATAGTACGGTTTAGACGTAAGCGTTATGCAAAATACCCATAAACCTTCAGGCAAAGAATAAATTAAGATGTCATTTAGCAGTAAGAGCCTGACTACACTTGCCTTTAACAGAGCATAAGTCTCGAATGAAATTACATGGATAACTATCTCATTCACAACTGTCCTTTCCGTTCGATAGAACAAGTAAATAAACAAACTGATCAGCAACGATACAATAATATAGGGATACTTCTTTCTCACTTTTTCTGATAGATTAAAAGTTTAAAATATGATGCTGCGCCAAAGCGAATCTCTTTTAAAAGGGTAAATTTTTTGATGTTCGATATTTCCTCAATGTAAAAAACCGATTTAAAGTGGAATGTCTTTGAAATCACTCCAAACGCCCGGTCAATATACCTAAGCCAGTTATCTGGTGTAAAATGGTTGAGAATAAAAACTTGTCCATTGGGTTTTAATACTCTAAGCACTTCGTCCAATAGTTGTTCAGGATTGTCAACCACGGCAATAACGTGTGAAAGAGCAACATAATCAAACTGCTCATCATCAAACAATAGTGCTTTTCCATCCATTTGGAGGATCTCAACATTCCCTGGATTTTGTTTTCGGGCGATTTCTAGCATCGCTTCAGATGTATCTATACCAATTATCTTATGCTTTTTATAGAGCTGTAAATGAGCGCCATTTCCAACACCTATTTCAAGGAGGTTGCCTTCGGGTAGGTTGTTAATTTCGTTGAACAACACATTCTTTTGAGATTTTAGGAATACATCCACTAAGGGATAAAAGAATGAGTATTTGTTATAAAACGATTCGGTATGTTTACTCATATGAACTATTTCAAACTAGGTTAAGACTTTAACATCTAACGAGTCTGCCAGTACCGGCTCGCGGTTCTGATCACAGTATTCTTCTTTTTGAATTACGAGAATAATTACATACATCGTCAAATAGTTGAGTTACAAAATTATAATTTTACTTTGAAACACAAAGTACTTTTTAATATTTATACATGGATGTCAGCGAGAGATGTTTGATTAAATAATCATATCCATTTCACTGCCCAGGGACCGAACAGCCATTGCCCGTTTCGCGAGTTCAAATAGAGAAATTTATGTTAAACTTGCGTTAATGGACTTTCCCTTGCAACTGAAGTTGGGCCAGACTTCGATCCAGTTACACATCCTGTTTGAGTCCCTGGCTTTTTTTATTGGCTTCCGATATTTTCTTTATCTCCGGAAACTAAAAGCCGATCCAATAAAGGATAATAACAGAATATGGATTATAATCGGTGCAACCTTCGGTGCTTTTTTCTTTTCAAGAGTCCTGGGAGCATTAGAAAACCCTTCGATCTTTTTCAGCCCTGATACCCCCCTTCTTTATTATTACACAAGTAAAACCATAGTTGGCGGTTTGTTGGGTGGGCTATTATGTGTTGAACTTATTAAACTTGCAATAAGAGAGAAAAGTTCCTCCGGTGATCCTTTCGTGTTTCCTTTAATGCTTGCAATGGTTATTGGAAGAATCGGTTGTTTTACCAGCGGGGTATATGAGCCTACCTTCGGAATTGAATCATCATTACCCTGGGCAATGAATCTTGGCGATGGAATAATGCGACATCCGGTAGCTTTGTATGAAATTCTATTTCTAATCTTATTCTGGGCAGTGCTTATTCAAGCTAGAAGACGAGTAAGCTTAAAGAATGGGATACTTTTCCAATACTTCATGATAGGTTATCTTTTCTTTCGATTTTTAATCGATTTTATTAAGCCGGCACATGTTCTGCCGGTTCATCTCAGCAGCATACAACTAGCCTGTTTAGGCGGGCTGATTTATTATCATAAAACTATTTATCTTTCCTTTTTCAAACCTGAACACTTAACCGATGAACAACAATCGTAATTACATTTACTATGATCATACAATAAGCCTTTGTAATGAATGCCATAGAAAGATAGATGCAAAGATAATTTTTGAAGACACAAATGTTTATCTGGTTAAAACCTGCAAAGCACACGGCTTCCAAAAGGTTTTAATCGCCGATGATATTGAATATTATAAACAAATCAGAAATTACAATAAAGCTTCAGAGTACCCGATAAAACCACATACTGAAACTCATTTCGGCTGTCCTTATGATTGTGGCATTTGTCCGGACCACGAGCAGCACTCGTGTTTAACTCTTATAGAAGTAACTGATCGCTGTAATTTAACCTGCCCTACCTGTTACGCAAATTCTTCACCGACATATGGCAGGCATAGATCGCTTGCTGAAATTGAAATGATGATGGATGCAGTTGTTTTAAGCGAAGGAGAACCTGATGTGGTTCAAATAAGCGGAGGCGAACCCACCATCCATCCAGACTTCTTTGCTATTTTGGATCTGGCCAAAAGCAAGCCTATCAAACATCTAATGGTTAACACCAACGGGATTCGTATCGCCAACGATGTCGAATTCACAAAGAAGCTTGCGACATACATGCCCAACTTTGAAATTTATTTACAATTCGATTCTTTTGAGCCCGAAGCTCTAATAAAACTAAGAGGAAAAGATCTTACCAATGTTCGCGCAAGAGCAATAGAAAACCTTAATAAATTTAACCTCTCTACTACGCTTGTTGTCACCCTACAAAAAGGATTAAATGATCATGAAATCGGAAAGATTATCGAATATGCTTTACAACAACCTTGTATAAGAGGAGTAACTTTTCAGCCTACTCAGGTAAGCGGACGTTTGGAGAACTTCGATCCTGCCAAAGACAGGCTAACTAATACCGAAGTACGCCGGAAAATAATGGAGCAGTGTGATATATTTAAGCCGAATGACCTTATTCCTGTGCCGTGCAACCCGGATGCACTTATAATGGCTTACGCATTGAAAGTAAATAATACTGTATTTCCTCTTACGAGTTTGATAGATCCTGAGATTCTTTTGAATAATTCGAAGAATACAATAGTTTATGAGCAGGACGAAACTTTGCGTAATTATATGCTGAAGATCTTTAGTACGGGTAACTCAGTTGAGGAGCTTAATGAAGAATTTAAACATCTTCTCTGTTGTCTTCCTGATATCGTAGCACCGGGTCTTTCGTACAATAATCTATTTCGGATAATTATTATGAACTTTATGGATGCCTACGATTTTGATATCAGAGCAATTAAAAAGTCTTGTGTTCATATAGTAGATACCAATGGAAAGATAATTCCATTCGAAACCATGAACTTGTTTTACCGCAATGAATTAAAGGAAAAACTGGAAATAATAAGAAAGGAACTGAGCCATGTCTAATTTAAAGCTTATACCAGGAATTAATCTTCTTGTATTGCTTCTTTATACTGTCTTCATTAACATTACATCCACGGGCAGCGAGAGAAGCCTCGGGGTAGCTGTTAGTATGGCATTTTGTATAACTGCACAAGTGGCAATTAATTTAATGGCATCTCTTATTAAGTTTTCAACACACGAACCCGCACTAGGCAGGTCGTATCTCTTGAGTGCAGGCATTGTATTGTTGATAGGATTTTCAGCATGCTTTGGAACAGCTGGTTTGTAACAAGCGTCGCCTCACAACGAAATTGCAATTGAAGTTAATCACTGCCGACTGGTTGAACAATCGTATCCATTTCACCGCGTAGGCACCAAAGAGCGCATAGCCCGGCATTGTGTCAAGGCCGGGAAAAGCCAAAAAAAACAACAACAATTTCCCGCTTGTATAGCCTTGACGCATTGGCTGGCGTCGGTATCTTTGTCGGGGTGGTAAAATGGATGCTGCCGATAAACCAACTCTTAATTCTGCAATCTCCAATGGTTGTTACTTAGATCATCATATCCTATTAGCCCCTTCTTTGCATCGAAATACAGAACATTTACATCTTGTATGTATTTTAAATAGTCAGGTTTTAATGGTGTATTATTGTTGGAATTAATTACAAGCACATCTTCGTAAGTTTTACCGCTAATTACCATCTGCACTTTATTGGAATTATATTCAAGGATGATAGATGAATAACCCGCCTTTGCGTTCCAAAAGGGAAAACTAACGAATCCAGAAAAAGTAGACGGAAATTCCTTATATAGGTTTGCTTTCGCAGATTCTTCATCATCCGGCCAGCGTCTAAGCACTATATTCATCGGGTTACTAGAATAGGGATAGGTTTGAATTTCAATTTCTTTTTGGTCGTAATAATAATAGCTCGCCGCATAAGTCGTAAAAAAACCCATACCGACTGTATGCCATTGTTTAAAATCTGTAGAAACCTCAGAAACTATATATTTTTGCTCAACTCCATTCTCATTTTTAAATATCAAAATTTGTCCTTTGGAGTAAGGTGTTAGCTTTTCGTAATCCGCACCACGGAACTTATAGTAAGCAATCTCATGAGGCTCTTTGCGGCAACCCACTAACAGAGCGAGCGTTAAGAAGGAGAGAAAAAATTTCATAGATAGGATTCATAATGTAATAACTTAAAGATAGGCATTTATAGCTTTGTTCAAGCACATGGTTTCAGTAAAGCAAAAACCTGACATTTAGAGGGACTATATAAGCCCCTCATCAGCAAATGAAAAATACTCTTCGGCGGTAATTATCAAATGATCTAACACTGATATATCTAGTAATTTTCCAGCTTGGGTTAGCTTATTAGTTAATTGCCTATCTGCTTCAGCAACCTGGAATAGTGCGATTTGATTTGTTAGCTTTTCCATAATCTTAGATTTAAATTAATTATGGCGCTCTCAGCGGCTGTAAACCGGACAAAGGGCAAAGTGGAGATTCAAAAAATGCGGAGGTTCCGCCCCATGCTGGATACCCATTTTTTTAAGACTACTTTGGCGAAGCGAACCCGTGTCTGGGTTATGGCCGAAATTTGTGTTAATGATTATTCGTGTCTTTATTAACTCCCGCAAAAGTCCATACCCTATTTCCTTCCCATTTAGTTTATATAACAAATAATTGTCGTTTATCGGAATTGTATAAAACAAAGTCTGTTTTGTGCAATCGGTTGCCAAGCCCAATATATAAATTTGTTATAAGTAATCAGGAAAGTAGCCTTCTTTGCAAAATCCTGAGAATTAAACCAATATGATTATGATGACTCGTTCAGGAAGCAATAGATGAATCTCTAATTCTTCCTTCTAACGTTTAAAGGCTTAAGATGGATCAGAAATTCTATAGTCGCAAATTTACAATCCAGATTTGCTTAATTAGTCTGTAGAAACCGGATTTACTGATCTTACTGTTTGCCCGTTGTAGTCAGATTGATATTTATTACTGATCAATAAACATAAACACCCTCGGCCATTCCATTTGAGATAAACATTCAATTATACAATAAGTAAGTATGGTTGGCTTAAATGAAGAGAGAAAATATTGTAAAATACTTGAATCGAAATCTTGCGAGTGCGGTCTGGCGGCTTCTGTTTTGTTCATTATAGCTTGACCAATCGTATTAAGTCATGAGAAATTCGAGTGCTCAGGGAGGAGAAGGATACAGTGAAGCTTTTCTATTGGCCCAACTAGCAGAAGATAGTGAATTTGCCTTTAGGAAAGTTTTTGAATTATATCATAGTAAGATTTATAAAGTTGCTATGATGTATGTCAAGTCCATTCCGGCAGCGGAGGAAATAGTTCAGGATGTGTTTTTAAAACTTTGGACTAAAAGGAAAACTCTGCAGAGCATTCAATCACTGGAATCGTGGTTGTTCATAGTTACTAAAAATCATACATTCAATGTCTTAAAAAAACAGGCCAATGAGCTGCATGCCAAAGATAAATGGGCTGAACAGGCAGTTTTAATAGACGATACTCTGGAATCGAAAGTAATCAGTTCAGACTACCAGCGATTAATTAACGAGGCAATTTTGAGATTACCTCCACAGCAGCAAAAAATTTATCGGTTAGCAAAAGAGCAAGGAATGTCTTATGAGGCTATTGGAAACGAATTGGCACTTTCTCCTTTAACAGTTAAAACACATATGGCAAGGGCATTGGCTGCTTTGCGAATATTAATGAACTCTTATATGTCGCTGATTATTATACTATTGAATTTTTTTTTAAGATAATCTGATTTTTTTTTACCTCACAAGTACTCCGACACTTTGTCCTAACGGTCTTTATATTAAATGTCTCAGCTAATTCATCATGGCTAACAATAGTAGGTTCTTAGAACTTTTAGAAAAACATATAAATAATAAAATTTCTCTTGAGGAACATGATGAGCTGTTTGCTGACGTTAACGCCGGAGTATATGATGATCTGTTGTCTCACCATATTCTGGATACTTTAAGAACAGAGGATTCTGTTTTAAGTCAATTAGATAAGACGAAAGCCGAAGAAATCCAGGCTAATATATTAAGACACAGAGGTGCTGATGATATGCATCTCAGATCAATTAAAAGATTTATTCCATTATTGGTTGCAGCCAGCGTTTTATTTGTTGTTTCTTTCTCGCTTTACTTTTTTGGTAAAAAGTCTACGCTCACTGGAGAGCAATT
>CBFGOI010000082.1:0-21928 GCA_965650335.1 uncultured Pedobacter sp.
GCGAATATCAGGAATTAAACAAGCTTCAAAGTCTGCAATCGTACCTAGAAACACAGGGGATAATCCTTCAGCTCACCTCAAGATTCCTAACGCCAGAGGTCTTTAAACCCGATGCTATTGAGGCTATTCCATCGAAGATTCTTGAAGCTGTAAGTTATATTCAGTTGAACCTAAATACCAACTTAACTGTTGCAGACTTAGCGGAGAGGGCAAGTCAACACCCGGACTATTTTTCGAGGCTGTTTCAGCAATACACAGGCGAACGGCCGATCGTCTATATTCAAAACAAACGCATCGAAAGAGCACAATATCTGATTACTACCACTAATATGCCTTATGAGGTTATTGCTGATGAAACCGGTTTTAAAAATAATTTGCCCTATTTTTCTAAAATATTTAAAAAAATTACCGGAATGACGCCTGGACAGTACAAAAAGCAGAATGACTTCATTACTTAATAAGGTCTTGCTTTAATAGGTTTTTTCTAATGCTTCTCAGCCTTGATAATTATCTCTGCGTCAGGCAATCCGGCCGAGCTTACTTTGAGCTTAATATCACCTTTTTCCAGAGTGCTTTTTATAATAACGAGCGCTCGTCCATGCCAGGCTTTACGTCTATTGCCTGTATATGGATCAGCATCTTTCAAATTTGCGTTGTCGACTGCGGCAATAGATCCTTGCCCTTTAATCGTAAATAGAAGTTGATTTTCGGCATTAGGCTGAATAATTCCGTTTTCATCGGTTATTTCAACGGTCACATAGGATAAATCCTGTCCATCAGCTAGAATTTTTGTGCGGTCTGCGCTCAGTTTTATCTTAGCGGGCTTAGCTGCAGTTGTTAGAACTCTCGACTCTACTTCCTTGTTGTCATCAACTCCTGCTGCTCTTAATGTACCCGCAGAATACGGCAAATTAAATGTGGCTTTAAATTCCTGCTCTTTGGTAGTTTGTCGTTCGGCTATAAGTTTGTCGTTAAGGTAAAGCCGAACTTTGGGGTACCGTGAATATACCTCAGCCTGGATCTCTTTTCCTTCCTGCCCCGGCCAGGTCCAACTCTCCCAGGTAGGCCAAACTGACCACATGGTCTCCTGGATTTTTCCATTGGAAGGATTAGGTTCCTTTACCGCCAAATACAGTTTTTTGCTATCATTATACAATAAGTCTCTGTAATGAGAGATAGGTTTTCGCCAGCCTGTTAGGTCTATGTCGCCGCAATAAGCGCCATGCCAGGGGTAAAAGTCTTTTTCCCAATGTTGGCCGCTCAGCTCGCCGGGGTAAAAATATCGCCCGATTCCAGATTCGCCCAGATAATCCATGGCAGTCCAAACAAAATCACCGATGATATACGGTTTCTCCTGCACAAGTTTCCAGTTGGCGAACGCATCCCGTGGATACGATTCTGTTTGCACAATAACACGGGAGGGAACACGTATATGATCGGATGGAGCGCGATGTAATTGATAGTTGTAGCCGGCGATATCGTGTTCTGCGAAAAGAGGATCGAATATCTCCCAATCTTTATCCCAGGTTGTCATAGCGGAAGTTACCGGACGTGTTGGATCAATTTTTCGGATAAGTTCTGCAAGTTTTTTGGCCGTTTGGACAGCTTCTGCTTTCTTTCTCTCAATGATTTCGTTGCCAATACTCCACATAAATATCGATGGGTGATTTCGGTCGCGAAACACCATCGCTTCAATGTCACGTTGCCACCATGCATCAAAATATTTTGCGTAATCGTGGGGCGTTTTACTTGTCCTCCATCCATCAAACGATTCATCTATTACCAGCAGTCCCAACCTATCGCAAGCGTCTAAAAAACTCTCTGATGGAGGGTTATGAGATGTCCGGACAGCGTTGAACCCTGCAGCTTTCAGCAGTTCTGCCTTTCTTGTTTCAGCCCTGTCGTATGCCGCTGCACCCAAGGCGCCGTTGTCGTGATGAACACAGCCGCCGTTGAGAATTGTCTTGTTGCCATTTAACAGAAACCCATTTTGAGGGCTGAATGACAGGCTGCGTATTCCGAAAGTGTGTTCAACCTTGTCGATCGCCGAACCATTTTTTATCAGTGATATTTCTGCCTTGTACAGATTTGGAGCTTCAGGAGACCAAAGTAGGGGCTTGCTTATTTTTATGATCTGAATGATTTCTTTTACTTCTTTCGCCGCCAGCTCAACTTGTACTTCATCCTTGCCTGTTTGTATATTGTTAGGATCGATTAGCCGCGTTTTTAAAACGATTCTCTCGGGCGAATTCCCTTCGTTTTTAATGAGCGTCTTTAATTGAACGCTTGCACTTGTTTCGGTTAGCTCGGGCGTGGTGATGGCTACACCCCAAGGCTCGACATGGACAGGGTCGGTTATTGTGAGCCATACATTCCTGTAAATACCTGATCCGCTGTACCATCTGCTATTCTTTTGTTCTGAGTTATCAACCCGCACTGCGATGAGATTTTCTTTGCCATACTGTAAATAAGGCGTAAGATCATACCTGAACGAGGAGTAGCCATAGGGGTGTATGCCTAGAGATTTTCCGTTAATAAATACCTCCGAATTCATATAAACACCTTCGAAGTAAACCGATACAAGCTTTCCTCTCAAAGTTGCAGGTACTTTAAACTGCTTACGATACCAACCAATACCTGAAGGAAAATATCCGCCGTCGTTACCCATCGGATTTTTGGGGTCCAACTTGCCTTCAATACTCCAGTCGTGCGGCAGGATGAGATTTCGCCAGTTTTTAGAATTAAAATCACTGGAACTAGCCTGAGGAAAATCGCCGAGCGAGAACTGCCAGTTGTAGTTGAATAGTTGTCGCCGTTCGGTAGATGATAAGCCCTGAGCATTCCCTTCAAAAGAATACACGGAGCATACTAGTACTGTTATAAGTAATCTCAGATGTTTAAGCATTTAAGTCTTATTTATTATTCGCTGTTTTAGAGTCTGCGCCATATCCCATAGCTCTCTTTTTAAAAAGGCCAGGAGAGTCGGGTTTTAATTGCGCTAAATGACGAAGATTGCAAAATTTTCCATCGTTTCGTCAGTGCAATTTACCAAATGTAGAGAATCAAATAAATATGAGTTATATCTACACGTTTTCGCACCGAGAAATAGCATTTTTTGTATGATCGGAACACCCATTCGCACTCTAAAAAAGATGAGTAAGGTGATAAAGAGGTTGTGTCCTCTTTCGGCTCACAGATAGGGCAAAGAAGCAGTCTCACTAAACAAACCTCGACGTTAGCCGTTTTGTGTATATCTAGCACAGAATATGATATGAAATTGGAAAAATTTTCCTTCGGGATGGGCGACCGTTTTGCACATCAGGGTGAAGCACAGCTAAATGCGATTTTAAAGGTCAAAGAACAAGGGGTTATTATAACGCCGGTTTGGAACAAATCAAACCGGGAACACAAAGCGGTTAAAACTTATCCCGGAGCATTGCGAGCGGAAGCCGATGCTGCTGTAAAAGCTTTGGGCTGGACTGATCCATATCATGTGGACGCTGATCATATTACATTAACTACCGTAGATGGCTTTATTGAAAGTTCTGACTTTTTTACCTTAGATGTTGCCGATTACATAGGTAAAGCCGCTTCTGAAAGCGAGATAAATGCATTCATAGAACGTCGTGAAAAATATATAGGGAGCCTTTCAATTCCCGGTATTGATGAGCAATTTGAAATAACCGAAGACATGCTTCGTAATATTGCTGGTAAATTTTTATTGGCAGCTATTGAAGCAGGGAAACTGTATAAACATATTGCCGCTACCAAAGGTGAAGATAGCTTCATTGCAGAGGTGTCTATGGACGAAGTAAGCGATCCGCAAACACCGGTTGAGTTGTTTTTTATTTTAGCTGCGCTTGCTGATAATGAAATAAAAGCTCAAACTATTGCTCCAAAATTTACCGGTCGGTTTAATAAAGGTGTTGATTATGTTGGGAACTTACAGCAATTCGAAAAGGAATTTGAAGAAGATATCCTGGTTATAAAACAGGCCATAAAAGAATTTGACTTGCCGGATAACTTAAAGTTAAGTGTACACTCTGGAAGCGATAAGTTTTCGCTCTATCGGCCAATACGCGAACTAATAAAAAAACACGATGCCGGAATCCATTTAAAAACGGCCGGAACAACATGGCTGGAAGAAATGATTGGTCTTGCCGAGGCGGGCAATGAGGCCCTGGAACTTGCTAAAGAAATTTATGCCACTGCCCTGGGGCGTTTTGACGAACTTTGCGGTCCATATTCCGCTGTTATTGATATAAATAAAAGTTCACTGCCGGGGGTAGAAGACGTAAATGAATGGAGCGGTGAAAAATTCGCCAATACGCTTCGCCATGATGAGCAGCATCCTGATTTTAATCCGGGTTTCAGACAATTGCTGCATGTGGCATACAAAGTCGCCGGAGAAAATGCTGAGCGATATTACGCAGCACTAGAAAAATATGAGGATATTGTTTCTGAGCATGTGACTAAAAACCTATATGAAAGGCATCTTGTGCCCTTGTTTTTGAGCTAAAACGGTTCACATATTGATTTTGCACGATGAATTTGAAGTTTGCTAAGAACCAATATAAGTGCTTTCTCAATATGTTTTGACGCAAAGTATGGGTACAGGCGAATTGTCAATTACTCTCTTTGTATAGTTGCTGACAAAAAATGATTTTAGTCCTTTTTCTATAGAAGCTGATATAATAATGAGGTCAGATTTTTTCTCCATAGCTTTTCCTATCACCTCTCGAGCTGTGTCTTCCGTGAGCTTTATTTCCTTTTCAATATTAATCCTATCACTTCTCATTAATAAGCTAGCCTTCTGAATCAATTTCTTGATGATCTCAGAATCATATTCCCTGTTCTTCCGGCGTACGGACCCGAAGAGAAGTACTTTTGAGTTGTTCTTTCTGATGATAGATAACGCTATTTCTAACTTTTGTAATCCTTGGTGAAGTGGCCTCACCGGGAGTAGAATTCTCTTAAAATCTGATTGTGTTTCTGCAGGGGGAATACTGAGTATCGGACAAGCAACCTGGCTTAAGAGCTTGTAAACGCTGTTGTTGTTTAGTAAACTAAAACTTTTTGGATTTCGGGCTTTTTCAATAATTATGAGATCGCAATAGAAATCCGCGGCAATTGTTGCAACCGTTGGGTTAAACGGTCCTCCCGCAGTATGATAAAAACAATTGATGTGATGATCCCTTTGAATTTTTTTCGCTTGATACTCTAATCTGTTTTGAAGTTCTGTTTCTGCCTCTAAAATAATTCTTAATAGTTGTGAATTTTTCCCCGGAGGAATTGCAAAGTTATTGTGCTTCCTTATATAAAGAAGATGCAGGACGGAACCATGCCGGGCGCACATAGCAATACCCGTTCTGATTGCATTTTCCGAGTGATCTGAAAAATTAACAGGAATAAGGATGTTTTTTAAATTTTTCATAACTATGCTCTGAATACAAATGCCTGATTAATTATGCATATATCTTATAACGATTGTTTTACAGGTTTTTCTCTTTTAGTATTTAAGCGAATTCAGTTTCCGGGGAAGTTAGTAAAACCGTTTGCGTAGGGTAAGCGAACTCTATTTTCTCTTTTTCAAACGCAGCAAAAATATCAAGGAAGATCTCATGCTGTCTGTCCATGTGAAAGTTAAAATCAGGACTTTTAACAAAGTATACAAACTCAAAATCAAGACTAAATTTTCCAAAACCGGAAAAGTGACCTCTGTCAAACTGTAAATCGGGCTTCGATTGTACGATCTCTTTAACAAGTTCGGGTATTAATTTTAATTGTTCATGTTTGGTTTGATAAACAACACCCAGCTTAAATAGAATTCGGCGCTGTTCCATCCTTTTAAAATTATGAACACGAGAATTTGTGAGATTTGTGTTAGAACAAATTAACTGTTCTCCACTTAGCGTTTTTAAACGGGTGGTTTTAATTCCAATATATTCTACTGTGCCCATTTTGTCGTCGACCACGATGAAATCACCAATTTCGAACGGACGGTCAAAAAAGATTATAAAGTAGCTGAACAGATCGCCCAATATAGTTTGTGCAGCAAGTGCTATGGCAATACCGCCTATACCAAGCCCTGTAATTAATGTAGTTACGTCATAACCCAGGTTGTCAATTAAAAAAACGATCCCTAAAACCCAGATTATGATATTCAGAACAATAAGAAGTCCGCTGGCCTGCTTTTCCTTCATCTCGCTATCATCATGGGTTTTGATAAAGGAGAAAATGAATTGTTTTGTGATGGCAGTAATAATACCCAGCAAGAAAAACGTTAGTGCGAAAAGGAATGCTACATGAATAAGCCGGGCTACTTTGGCATTAAGTATTAGGGAATTTAACGAAAAATAAAACGAAGCAATGTAAAATAATGGGACAGCGGATTTTTCTACAGTCGAAACCAGAAAATCATCAATAGTAGTGCTGGTTTTTTCTGACCATTTCGTCAGATGGTAAACAACAATCCGTTTAAAAATGGAAATACCTACCAAGCATACAATTAAGGTTATAGAAAAAGTAATCCAATTTTGTGTCGTGTTCCCTAGAAAAGTCCTGTTAAGAATTTCATTCATAGAATTTTTGTTTTTTATTAAAGAGCTGCTGAGAAAATAGGTAAAATAAGCAGCGTTGCTTAACGGTTTTAGAAATCACGAGGCGATTTCAACCTCTGATCTATTTAAAACAAACGTTCCTTTTTTATAATATGGAAGCGAAATTTGTTCTGTTCTAAGCCAAATTTAGAAAAAAATATACAAGTGAGTATGGGGTGACTGTCTACTTAAGTTATTTTAACTTAAAAAAACTGTCTTTAAATAACCGATAAGGCAACTTTGGCCGCGAACGGTAACAATCTCATTACGTTTATTTAGCTAGGGAGAGTTCCTCTTTAAAACATCAGCGAGAAAAATCCTTCTTGCCGACAGCTAGGCGAAGATTGGGATGTTTTTCAATAATAAGCTATTAATGTGCATCTTTTAAAAGGATTTTGTAGTTTTGTTACAAAGCATGCAGAATAAATTATACTTTTTAATTTTAATTTTCTTTGCTTCCATAACCTTGCTAACTGCTTCTCTAGTTTCTAAGGAGCGGGCCGAGAAAGCTTATGCGGATGATTATGATACCTATGTTCAACCCGGCGAGGCGGGGCTCTCTGCAGCTGTCATCCAACAAATTAGTGAGTTTCCTAGCCTTCTGTTGTTAGGTTTTGTATTTACTCCAATTCCGAATCTTAAAACCAATTCTCGCGCGTTAGTTGAAAACCTATTCACAGTTCCAAAGATCCCTCTTTTCCTGTTTCATTGCAGATTTCTTATTTGATTGGAATCAACCATAAGTTCACACTGAATATTGAATGCATTATTATTATCCTGGTCAAGATAGACGAGAGGATTAATCTGACAGCAAGATAAGATAGCGAAAGCTAATACTTATACATACCGCAATTCAAAACTAGTCGATTCGGTTAAATTGACTGGTGAATAAAAAAGGAAAGACAAGTGAAATGAAGAATACGATTTTATTGGTAGAAGACGACGAATTAGATGTAATTAATGTTAAACGATCTTTGTCGAAGTTGAATCTAGAGGCCGAGTTAATTGTTGCATTTAATGGTGTTGAAGCCTTAGATATTATTAAAAAACGACTTGAAAGTGGATTGTCAGTTCCACAAGTAATATTGCTCGACCTTAATATGCCCAAAATGAATGGGTTGGAGTTCCTTCATAAGTTAAAAGAAGAAAAACTATTGCACCAAACGAAGATTTTTGTGATGACTACATCTTCCGAAGCTGCCGATAGGAATGATGTCGATAGGTACCACATCTCCGGCTATATAATTAAACCTCTAAATTTCACCAATAACAATAAAAGGGAGGAGTCTATGGAAGGGTTTTTTGATTTTCATCTCAGAAAAATACTGGTATAGTATAAGATAAGCTCGGGGTTGATGTGGAACAGATTATGGTCCAAGAAAAAACAGAGGAGTAAAAAATCAGCGTTTCATATTTAGACAATACGATCTTTTAGGAAAGCGAATTTCAAAATATGTCTTAATCTGAATTTAGATTTAACAGCAAGTGGTTATTCCACTAAATTCCAGAGTGCTCTTTAAGGATTTCCCGGTAAGTATTTAGAAATGAAGACTTAGAAATGAATCCCAGGAAACGTTCTTTTTCATCAATTACTGGCAATACCCAGTTGCCCGTTTGATCAAATTTATCGGCTACTGAAAGCATATCTTCATTTTCTGACACCACTACAGGTGCATATTTCATCATTTCAGCCACGCCCGTATCAAGTTGTTTTTGTTCGTCAAATAATATATGGCGGATATCATCAATTGATATTGTGCCAGCAAGATGATGCTCATCATCTAACACGGCGATAAGATTTCTTTTCCCTTTTTTTATAACATCGATTAAATCCTTCAGTGATGATTTTAGGGGAATTGTTGAGACATCTTTTTCTACCAGGTCTGAGATGTTAATTAGCAGTAGTAAGTTCTTATCGTATTCCCTGGTAAATATTTTTCCGGTTTCCGCAAGTTCCTTCAAGTCAGGAGAAATGGCAGAAAACCACTTACTGATTAAGAACGAAATAACGCAAACAATCATTAATGGAATGAGCAGATCATATCCGGTACTTGATTCTGCAATCAAGAAAATAGCTGTTAACGGGGCATATAAAACACCGCTCATCATTCCGGCCATTCCCACGATAATCAAATTGGTTACAGGAACCTGCTCAAAGCCAAGCTGGACGCATATAGTCGCAAAAAGGTAGCCCATGGTACCTCCTGCAAATAAAGAGGGTGCAAAATTTCCGCCATTTCCACCGCCGTGAATCGTAACTGAAGCTGCAAATGCTTTGAAGATGCATATCAATGTTAAAAAGAGGATAATAACCGCATTATTCAGTTCCAGATGTTTAAAAAAACTATGTTCAATTATTGCCGGAATTTTACCGTTAATCATGTCTTTTATACTTTCATATCCTTCCCCAAACAAGGGAGGAAAAAGAAGGCATAGCAGAGATAATACAAAGCCTCCTGCAATGGCTTTTTGTAATTTTGAAAATTTAATTTGCTTGAAAAAGTGTTCGACTTTTTGTGATACGACCACAAAATATCGTGCATACAATCCGCTAAGGATACTAAGAACCAAGTAGTAAGGGATATTGTGGTAGTCGAATGCTTGACGTCGTCCAAATTGAAACAAGATGTCTTCGTTCAGAATTATTCTTGAAAGTAAACTTCCACAAACGGCAGCAACCACAAGAGGGATAAAGTCGGTAAAAACAACTCCGGTTAATAATATCTCAAATGCAAACATCATTCCCGCTATGGGGGCATTAAAGGCCGCTGCAATTCCAGCAGTAGCCCCTGCGGCTAAAAGTAAAGTTCGCTCCTTATAACTCAGTTGATAGGTTTGAGCAAAGTTAGAGCCTATTGCAGCTCCGGTAACTGCTATAGGACTTTCCAGGCCGGCCGAACCTCCAAAGCCAATGGTAACAGCGCTTTGAATGATTTGAGAATACATCTTAACAGGCGAAACTAAGCTTGAA
This sequence comes from uncultured Pedobacter sp., assembly GCA_965650335.1. Taxonomy (GTDB): domain Bacteria; phylum Bacteroidota; class Bacteroidia; order Sphingobacteriales; family Sphingobacteriaceae; genus Paradesertivirga. The sequence continues at coordinate 9,571 of CBFGOI010000082.1, forward strand.
TTTTTTGCAATTTCATACAGAATTGCAGGTATACCTTTTCTGTCTTGCCCTTTAAAAAACCATATTACAATAACAGTGGTTAAGACTACACCCAGGAAGGGCAGCAAAGCATAATAGAAAATTTGGTCCTCAAAATGAACTTTACTTGTTATAGTATAATGTATGGAATGCACCAGAACCTTTAAAATAACACCTGCTAGCCCAGCAGAGCATCCTACAAAAATACCCGACAACAACAGAAAATGCGTTCGGGATAAATTATACTTTAGCCAGTAAAACAGAACTTCGTAAATCTTAACTTTCCGATAAGCTATTTGACTGTTTTCTTTTAATTGATTTATGAATGTTAAATATTTTTTTAGACGCCTGAAATTTTTCAATGTTTGGGATTGGTGAATTTATTCTGCTAAACACGACAAAGGCTAAAATACTGATTTTATTTAAAAGGCTTGTGTGCTTTGCTAATCCCTTTCTTTAAATGGCGTCTTTTTGTGCGTTTAAGTTTATCCTTTGCGTATTTATCAAGCGCCGGCCTTTTATCAATACCTTTATTTGTTGCCTTTTAAGGGATAGATTTATACCCGTTTCATGATTCTCCTGGAGATAGAGTCGATACGCAGAGAGAATGTTTTTGTACGTGAGTATTGCATTTACAGTGTTTGCTTCTGTTGAAGAAATTACCGGTAAAAACTCTTCCCCACATTCAGACATCAGTTCTACAGCCTTAGCAAGGCTGTCGTTACTTCTTATTAAAGGTAAATTTCGTTTTGTTATATCAGATACGGTAGAATGCGGGCTCAAATGTTTATTGTAAATGTCTAAAATTGTGATCGAACCTTCAAAAGAACCGTTTTCGTTCACAACTAGGAAATGGTTTTCAAGGGCAGGTTTAGCATTGAAAAAATTTCTGATTTCCTGGATAGTATTTGTTGCACTTAATGCCAGCAAATCTTGCTTTATAACATCCGATACCGACATTTTTCTTAAAACATCGGGCTCATATGAGTCCGGCGTAAAAATACCTCTTCGGGCTATTTTTTCTGTCATAATCGTATTCTCCATAAAGAAGAAGGAAACAAGGAAAGAACCTGTGCAGGCTCCCAGTAAGGGTAATAATGCCTGAGATTGCATTGTAGCTTCCAATGCAAAAGTTATACTGGTCAAATATGCCCGGGAAGCTCCGGCAAACATAGACGACATCCCGATTAAGGCAGCCATGGGAATATTGATGCCAGAATTAGGAAAGAAATTCAATATCAAAGAGCCCAGAATTGCGCCTGTTGCCCCTCCAATAGTTAGTAGGGGTGCTAGAGTACCTCCGGAAGTGCCGCTTCCTAAGGCGATTGCCCAGGAAAGAAACTTAAAGAAACATAAACTCAACATCAGAGTCATTGGAATCGTTCCCGACAACATATTAGTAATATTTTCATACCCAACTCCCAATGTATGAGGGGCGAAATAACCAATAATCCCTACCGCTAAACCACCAATCGCCGGCCACCACATCCAGTGGACAGGAAGCTTTTCAAAAGCATCTTCTATATAATAAACAGCTTTGGTAAGGCCTACGGATATTACTCCGACGATAATACCCAGAAAGCTGTAAATACCTAAGGCAAGATTAGATGGTGTAACTAAATTGGGCATTGGAAAAACAGGGCCTGATTCGAATAATAAATGGTGACCTGCAGCCCCGGTTATACATGCAAGAGCAACCGGGAGGATAGCTCTTGGAGAGAATTCAAATAATAATAATTCAATAGCCAGAAATATCGCGGCAACAGGAGTTCCGAATATGGCAGACATACCTGCTGTTGCACCGGCAGCAAGAATAATCTTCCGCTCATTTGACGTTACCTTGAGCAGTTGGCCCAATGTGGAACCGAAAGCTCCACCCGTTGCGATAATTGGTCCTTCTGCGCCAAAGGGGCCTCCCGTTCCGATGGCAATGGCTGCGGAGATTGGTTTAAGGAATGCGATTGATGGCTTTATTTTACTTTGATTCGTCAGAATCTGTTCCATCGCCTCGGGTATTCCATGTCCTCGTATAGCCTTAGACCCATACAATGCCATTAACCCCACCAGAGCACCACCAATGCAAGGCACGATTATCACCCATAAGCCTAAGTGATTATCCGCCGGACTATGAAAGTCAATGTCGAATGCACCGTAAAACGCAATATTGGTAACAAGGTTAATGAGGTAAATAAGAACCTTGGCGATTAAACTTATTGCAATAGCAACAACTATAGATAAGAGGGAAATGTGTAAAAGGCGTTTTTTTAATATGAAATTATTTTTCTGATTGTCATCGGAATCATTTAAATAATTTAAAGATGGTGAGATTGGTATTCCCTGTTTAAATATTTTCATTCTATACGTTGGAGATATTGATAACTTCTAGTTGTTATCATTTTTTGCAAATTTAGAAATTCTTGTCCGGTATTTCGAATAAAATATTTAATTGGCAATATTTTATTTATAATATATAACATATTTTGACTTAATCTATTGCTTTTGCAATGTTTATAAAGTGTCAGAAGGTACGTGTTGTCGATTCAATTCCAGTAATTTTGACGTATGAACGTCTACCGTGAGTTGATCATAATTTATGGTTCCCTAAGATTTTAATTGTAACGTTACTCAAATCATCATTCACAGGAATTTGACAGGCAAACCTGACGATTGAATAGCCCTTAATCATTTGCTGAATGGATGTATGTTCGCTTCTTTTCAAGAAGGCGGTCGAACCTTTCACATCACTAATTTCGATCAGGCAGGTTGCGCATCTTCCCAAACCACCACATTGTCCAAACCCGGTGATACTGAGTTTATTGTTTAGTAATAAACGAAGTGTCTTGAATTCACCCCACTTCGTTTGTAACCGATGTTTCTGTCCGCGGTAAATTACAGTAAACTCTATATGTTCACTTTTACTAAACATCGAGTAACAGTTTTTAAATAGCTGTTTCCAGAAAAGCCGTCGGTAAAGCATGGTTATTTTCTTTATTCTTTTCACAATACAGAAGTGTACTTAAGCAGGCAAGGGGGCTTATAGTATGCATCATGCATAATACGCTCACTTTGCTATGATCTCAAAAATAGTATAAATTCTTGCTAAAGCAATAGATAGCAATAGATAATAACCACTATTATCGCTATATGTTATTGTTTAGACAATGTTTTTAGATGTATGTAAGTTTAAATAATATATAGTAATTTTGCCGCAATTATCTCGATTGCATGAAGGAATGTAAAAATGTATGCGATACCCGAAGTTGTTTTTTGTGTCAGCGGTGTTTACCCGATTGGCTTCCGGCAATCGACGCGCACAGAACCAATTTTGAAGTAAAGAAGGGTCAACCAATTTTTAAGGAAGGCGACCCGGTGTCCGGAATCTACTTTGTTTATTCGGGAACAGTCAAGATTCATGAAAGATGGGATAAGGGAAAAGAACTAATAATTAGATTCGTAAAACAAGGAGATATTTTAGGCCATCTAGGCTTGGGGAGAGAACCCGTATATCCAGTTTCAGCTACGGCTTTAGAACAAACTGTGCTTTGCTATCTGGACATGCCTTTTTTTGAATCGACCCTAAAAGTAAACACTGATTTAACTTATAAATTAATGCACTTTTTTGCAAATGAGCTTCAGGAGTCAAGAAAGAGTATGCTTGATTTTGTACATATGTCGGTTAAAGCGCGGATTGCCAAATCTTTTATTGCTTTGAAAAAACAATTTGGCGTCGGAGACGATAATACAATTAACCTTGAAATTTCAAGACAGGATCTGGCATCATTTTCAGGTGCATCCTATGAAACTTTATTTAAGGTGATAAATGATTTTACACTTAACAAAATAGTCGAGCTAACGGGCAGAAAAATCACCGTTCTTGATGAAGTTAAGCTTTTGAATATAATTAGTCAGGATAACATCAATATAAAATAAATGAATACATACGAACAGTTACTTCAAGGAAACAAAGACTTTGTAAAGGCTACTACAGACAAGGAGGCAGACTATTTTCTTAAACTGGCTGAAGGACAGCATCCGGAGGTATTGTGGATAGGGTGTTCGGACAGTAGAGTTCCGGCTAACCAGCTAACCAATACCAAGCCGGGCGAGGTTTTTGTTCATCGAAACATTGCCAATATGTGCATTCATACAGATATGAATCTGTTGAGTGTATTGGATTATGCGGTAAATGTTTTAAAGATTAAACATATTATCGTTACCGGGCATTACGGTTGCGGGGGGATTTTGGCAGCTATGGGTACCAAACAATTCGGTATTATCGATAACTGGCTCAGACACATAAAGGACGTTTATCGTTTGCACGCAAAAGAGTTGGACATGATTTTGGATGAGGGCAAACGTGCTGATCGCCTGGTAGAACTAAATGTTAAAGAGCAAGTTCATAATCTTTGCAAAACCACGATTGTTCAAAATGCTTGGAAAGAACGTGGTGATCTCGAAGTTCATGGCTGGGTAATCGATATCAGCACAGGCTTCGTTGTCGATCTAAATTATACCTATAAGAATACGGATAATATGGAGAATGTATTTGCCCTAGATTAGTGAAAGCTTAAGCGGCTGCAATAGAAGCCGTTTTTGCTGTCCTGATTTTTGTCTTCCACTTTCCGTGTTTTCGCGGATATAATTTTCGTTATTTTTTTCATGTCAATATCCTACAGGATATTGACATGATTATATAGTCGAATTCTATACAGCCTTTCTATATTTGATTAAACTAGCGTGAACCGTCTTATTATGCGCTAGGTAAATAACCAATACTTTCTAACCAAAATAATGTACGAGGATTAACCATGTCATTAACTGCTTTTACTTATACTATAAGCGATCGGGACAGTGAGAAAGAGGATAGTATAAAAGGTGATGAAAAAGCTTTTGAAAACCTGTTTAAGCTCTACTATGTGAAGCTCTCTTTCTTCGCCAATAAATTTGTCAACGATATTGACGTTTCAGAGGAAATAGTGTCTGATGTATTTACACATTTATGGGAGCAACGAAGCTCTTTAAAGATCACCTCCTCTACCAATGCTTATTTATACAGAACGGTTCAAAACAGATGTTTGAATTTTCTTAAGCATAAAAAGATTGAAAGTGAATATGTAAACTATCTTGCAAAGCATAACCTACTATCAGAAATACCTGTTCTAAGCAGAAACCCTTATCTTGAAAAAGAACTTGAAGAGCAGGTTTTAAAGGCGATTGAAGATTTGCCAGAGAAATGCAGGGAAGTTTTTAAAATGAGTCGCTTTGAGTTGTTAAAAAATAAAGAAATTGCCGAGCAACTTAATATTTCTACCAAAACAGTAGAACGTCATATGACCATTGCCCTCGATAAAATGCGTCATTGTCTTAAACATTTCTTTATTCTGATTTCAATTTTTCTGTCCTTTTAAAAAAAAAATATTTTCCTTTTGGGGGTATTGCAACTTTGAGTTGTCTTATATCTGTTCACATGAATGAGGATTTAAAAATTTCTTTAGTAAAATATATCACGGGCCAGGCTGATGAAACAGAATCTGCTGAAGTGCGGGAATGGATAAAGCTCAATCCGCAGAATGAGGCGCATTATTTTGAACTTTACGAAGCATGGCACAATAGCTTATATGCAGATAAAGATCTGATAGATGTGGAGAGGGCATATCAGAAGTTCTTAACGAAAACATCTCACAAACAAACGTTTCGAAGATTAACCTATTGGTCTAAGCTTGCCGGAGCCGCGCTTCTTGTTTGTGTAGGTTTATTTGGTATTTACCGCTATATCGCAAATACTCAATCACCTGAGGTCTATGTTGAATTGAATGTACCGAAAGGAATAACAAAAAAAATGATTTTGCCCGATGGAAGTTCGGTTTGGCTTAATGCAGGCACTAAAATTACTTATTCAAAGGATTTTGGCAAAACCAACCGAACTGTTTTTTTAATTGGAGAAGCATATTTTGATATTAAAAAATCGAGTACTGAGATTCCCTTCCTGGTTAAGACCGATAATTTCACGATCAGAGATGTAGGAACAGTATTTAATGTTAAAGCATATCCAGAAGGCCGGCTATTTGAAACAACGGTTGTTGAAGGTAAAGTTTCGGTAGAAGGAAAACTAATAGCGGGTTCTGAACAGGAAAGCAAGGTTTTTCTTGATGCTAACCAGGTCCTAAAAATTAAAACTACAGCAGAAACCAGTGCAACTAAGCCCAAAAACGAATCGATAGAAGAGGAACCTGTAAAAGTTATTCAAATTCTCGAATCTCAAATTGTTGAGCATAACGGTTGGAGGGATGATCTTCTGATATTCAAGGGCGACACATTTGAAGACATTGCAAATGTCCTCGAAAGACGATATGATGTAAACATTGTATTTCAAAATGATGAATTAAAACATTATAAATACACCGGAACCTTTAAGCATGTGGGAAATATTTCTAAGGTTCTTAAAGTCATCAAAGAGAATACCCCGATTGATTACAAGTCGGAAGGGAATTTAATAACGATCGTAAAAACTAATTAAGCTTAACCTAACAAAGAAGAGAATGACATAGCCGATATCTTTTAATCAAAACCGGGATGCGCTAACATCCCGGAATTTCTGAATTAAATAGCTAATACCCAAAGCTTGGGGAAGCGTAGTATTAACTAATAACAAACCAAATTTATGATTTTTTTGTGTAGAAATTATCTTTTCGCCATTCCTATACGGCGACAAACCATCAGAGCGATGAAGCTTACCACGATTTTGATCTTTTTTGGAGTAATGCAGATACATGCTGCTGGCTACTCTCAAAATTCATTTACCATGAATGAGTCAAACACAACGGTCAAAGAAATGCTTAAGAAAATTGAGCGCGAGAGTGATTATAGTGTATTCTACAGGCACGATCAGATTAAACTGAATCAGAAGGTTACAGTTTTTGCAGAGAATGCTTCCGTTGAAGCGGTAATGAAGCAGGTGCTTCAAAATCAGCCGCTTACTTTCGAAATCGTCGACCAGATGATTGTTATCAAACCGATCAACGATCAGAAGAGTGCGGGCGACTTTACCATCAGCGGGGTGGTTACCGACGAAGCAGGAGAGACCCTGCCGGGCGCCACCGTTAAAGTGAAAGGAACCAATGTTGCTGTGTCTACAGATGTCAACGGTACGTTTTCTTTAGTCGCACCCGGAAATGAAACTGCGATTTTAGTTGTATCCTATCTGGGTTTTAAGCAACAAGAGGTTTCTGTAGGTCCAAATCAAAACAAAATAAATATTCGCCTTGTGGCTGATGCTGCTTCGCTTGACGAAGTTGTAGTTATTGGATACGGAACAGTAAAAAAACGCGATTTAACTGGGTCTGTGGCTTCTGTTAAAGCAGACGAGATTGTATTAAGCCCGACACATAATGCGATTGAGGCTATTCAGGGGCGGGTTGCCGGTGTCGATATAACCCGCTCATCCGGAGTTGCCGGCGGCGGTACAAATATCACTATTCGCGGTAATAAATCCATTGCACCGAAGGATAGAATGGCCGACAGAAATCAACCTTTATATATTATTGATGGATTTCAGGGCGGAGATATCAGTACATTAAATACTAACGATATTGAATCAATCGATGTTCTTAAAGATGCTTCATCGACTGCAATTTATGGAGCGCAAGGAGCCAATGGAGTAATCATAGTAACCACTAAAAAAGGTGCTGCAGGAAAAGCCAGAGTATCTTACAGCTCCTATTATGGTGTAAATAAGTACTCTTTTCCCGAATCACGTATAGGAGAGGATTACCTGAATCTTAGAAGAGAAGCATGGAAAAATGCTCCGGCCGGATCGCCGACCTGGACGGGTCCTCAAGATGATCCTTTATTGTTCACTATTGCTGGTGAATATGATGCCGTCAAAGCGGGGCAATGGGTTGATTGGGTTGATTTGATTGTACAGGATGGAAGCCAGCAAAGTCATACGATCTCTGTTGATGGCGGTTCCGAGAATACAAAGATTCGTGCTTCGGCCGGATATTTTAAAGAAGAAGGCATGCTACGGAACAACGCTTATAATCGTTACAATGGCCGCTTTAATTTAGATCAAAAGATTAGCAAGTGGGCAAAGGCGGGTATTCTGAGCCAGGTAACTTACAACAATCAAAACAACCGTCGCGATCCTTTATCTACAGCAACGTCAATAAGTCCTTTGGGGCTTCCTTATGACGAATTTGGAATGATCAGAACCAATCCAATTGATTTTGATAAAACAAGGGTTAGTCCTCTGGCGGATGAGCGAACAGAATTTGTAGCCCGCGATAACAACATCCGTACAAACATTGTCGCAAACGGATATGTAGAACTTACACCTTTAAAAGGTTTAACCTTCCGTTCTAATTTCGGAAGTAATTTGAACTTTAACAGACGCGGAGTTTTTTATGATGCGACCTCACTAGCTCAAAGTGCCGCGAAGGTAAACTTTAGCTCGTCTTCAACTAATTTTAGCAGGTTTATTAACTGGGATAACATCCTAACTTATAATAGAACTATTGCTGATGATCATAATATCACATTAACAGGTATCACGAGTTTCTTGAAAAGCGATGTGGATAATCTGGCCGCATCCGGTACCAACCAATTACTTGCTTCACAATTATATTATAATTTGAATGCTACTGGCGTTACCGGAAGAAGCATTGGATCTCCATACGAAGGCTGGAAAAACATGGCTTACGCTGGTCGTTTGAATTATAGCTACAAAGGCAAATACCTTTTAACTGCTACGGGCCGTGTTGATGGAGCTTCTCGTTTGGCCGAAGGCAACAAATGGGACTTTTTCCCTTCTGTGGCATTAGGTTGGAATATTTCGGAAGAAAGTTTCATGAAAAATATCTCACAGATAAACAATTTAAAGCTTAGAGCCAGTTACGGTGTTTCAGGAAACTATGTGATAGATGTTTATGGAACTCAAAGTGGTTTAAGCTATAATACCAGGATGGGATTTGGAGAGGTGCCTGCTCCTATGTATCTTTTTAATCCGACGGTTGGAAATCCGGATCTTGGTTGGGAAAAATCGGCAACAACAAATTTTGGTTTGGATATAGCTTTGTTTAATAATAAAATTAGTGCAACAGCTGATGTTTATTCCACTAAAACAACCGACATTCTATACAAAAGGAATTTACCTCAATCATCTGGAGTGGTAGATGTTTTTCAAAATGTCGCTTCGACATCTAATAAAGGTATTGAGCTTGGAATTACTTCTCAGAATATTCAAACTCCGGCTTTCAAGTGGTCATCAACCTTAACTTTTAGTAAAAACATAGAAAAAATAACTGGTCTTCTGGATGGTAAAAATATTATATCTAACGAGCGTGAATCGCTACTGCTTGGTCATCCTATAAATTCGTTTTACACGTATAATAAGCTTGGAATATGGCAGACTGATGAAGCCGACGAAGCAGCAAAATACAGAACAAACAGCGCAACCGGTACTCAGTTTAAACCTGGTGATATTAAGCTCAAAGATTTAAACGGCGATTTTATAATTGATGCTACGAACGACAGAAGCTTTATTGGATCAACAGTTCCTGATTGGGTTGGCGGATTCCAAAATAGCTTCACTTATAAAGGGGTTGATTTAGGAATATTCCTTTTTGCCAGATACGGCCAAATGCTTGATGCTGAATTTTTAGGCAGATACAACCCGGGTGGACTGGGAAATGGTCCCGCTTTTATTAACTACTGGACACCTGAAAATCCATCGAATGATTTTCCACGTCCGAGAAAGAACGAAGCAAATTTGACTAATTATCAGGGATACCAGGCATTGAACTTTATCGACGGGTCTTATTTCAAAATCAAGAATATAACTCTTGGTTATACGCTTCCCAAAAAATTTGCTTCAAAGCTTTTGGTTGACAATTTAAGAATCTATGCTACGGGTTCTAATTTATTAACTCTAGCTAAGAGTCATTTAGTTCAGGATTACGATCCGGAAAGAGGAGGAGCCGAATCATCTCCCCTTAGCCGTCAGTTTGTATTCGGTATCAATTTAGGATTGTAACAGTGTTTGATTATTAATAAAAGAATATGAAACCTGCATGAGCCTAGAGATCACAACAAATGATGAGCTCATGCCAACTTCATATCCATTAAAAAAAAATATATTCAGATGAAAAATATTAAAATTAAGCTACTTCCCTTCGCGCTAACCATAGCCATTGGAGTAGTCTCATGTAACAAACTGGATGAATATAATCCATCAAACGCAACTACCGAAGCTGCCTGGATTACTCCGGAAGGCTTCCAAACAGTTGTAAATGCAGCATATAACGAACAAAGGGCCTGGTACGGAAAAGAAGATGGGATTTTTATGTCCGAAGCCGGAACCGATCTTTGGTATAATCGTGATAAGAATACGTATGGGCGCCAGTTAACTCAGTATGATGGTTTATCTGCAGCGGATGGAAACCCGAATAAGGCCGCATGGAGAGATCTTTGGAAAACGATAAACATTACAAACGCGGGTATTAACCGGATAAATAATGCAGGTTTTACAAATGCGGTCGAAAAAAATAAACGTGAAGGCGAGCTTCGCTTCATGCGAGCTTTTACGTATTGGCACATTGTAGAAACTTACGGAGGAGTAATGCTAAGAACTACAGAAACTAACAGTCCGGAGATGACGGCTGTTCGTAGTTCGATTCCAGAATTCTATAATCTGATCATTTCAGATCTTGAGTTTGCTGCTGAACATTTGCCAGTTGACTGGGGAAATGAATACAGCAGAGCCAGTAAAAAATCGGCCATGGGATTTCTAGCCAGGGCACTGTTGTGCAGAGCCTATTATTCTACAGGTGCAGAAAGAACTCAGTTCTTTACACGTGCCAGAGACGCAGCCAAGAACCTTATCAGTCGCAAGGCCGAACTGAAAGTTGATCTTATGGCTAACTATGCGGATTTATGGAAGCCATCGAATAACAAGCTATTAGGTAAACCAGGAGGAGAAGCTCTTTATGTAATCAGTAATTCTGTAGTTCCTGAGCTTAATTATGACAACAATGGAAACCGCCTGTTCCATGTTTTTCAGACTCCTTATAACGGAAAGCCTGGACTCGTTCAAAGTTTAGAGTATGGATTTGAAAACAACAGGCGATTAATGCCCACCCGTTCATTATTAGATTTTTACGACGAAGAAAAGGATGGCCGCTATTTTGGTTCTTTTCAGGAAGAATGGAGGGCAAATGTTGCTTATACCTGGACTGCTGCCAATGCTACAACATATCGCAAATCGCCTACAGTAGTTGGCCAGCAAATCAAGGTTGGGGATATAGCAATGGTTATAACCAAAAAAAGCATCCCGGATGCAGCGGAAAGCTTATTGCCATATGTGGTGTTCGACAGAGATGAAGTATATCTTCCAAACGGAACTATCAGAAATGGTAACAATTTCGTAAATCTAATTAAATACCGTGATCCAGATCGCTTGACACCTGCGGTGCAACCTGGTACAAAAGATATCATCGTAATGCGCCTTGCAGAAATGTATCTTATTGCGGCAGAAGCTGAGTATAACCTCGGCAATGCCGGAGAAGCGGCTGCAATGATCAATGTACTACGTACCCGGGCGGCAAAGAAAACCCCGATAGATTATACACTTCAAATGCAGGTTGCAGGTTCGCAAATTGATATGGACTTTATTCTAGCCGAAAGAGCAAGAGAACTTGCCGGTGAACATCTAAGATGGTTCGATGTAAAACGTATTAAAAACGGTCAAAATACTACAGGTGGAGCAAATGACAACGAAACGTTTTCCGCTTATATAAAACGGATGAATCCGGATATTACGAAAGTAGAAGATTATCATAGGCTCAGACCAATTCCAATTGCAGAAATGCAGGCATTATTAAATGCAGCAGAGTTTGGCCAAAATCCGGGATACAATTAAAAGCATGGATTTATGAAGAGAACGGGGAGAGTACCAGCTCTTCCCGTTTTTTTTATTGTTCAAGATTATCCGGATATGTAACGGTTTAATTGCATTCCCCGGTAATATCCTATAGTACTTTGAGAAAATATTATAGAGATACCGCTTGCTTTAATTCTAAATTTGGTACAAATCTAACCAGAGTACACAAATACGCACATACAAATTTTCTAAATAGAAGATTAGATGAAAAAAATTACCCCTTTCTTTTTAACCCTGATTAGCATTTTGTTTTTCGCTACTCAAACAGCTCAGTCGGTCGAAAAAGCCAAGAACATCCTCCCCCATCTGGGCCCAACGGCCGAGGAAATGGATTACGCGCGCTACGTCGTCTCCGAGCGCTATTCCATGGGCAAGATTCTCTTCGGCCTGCTCATGATGGGCCTG
>CBFGOI010000083.1:0-21811 GCA_965650335.1 uncultured Pedobacter sp.
CGTGGGGCCTCCACCAACAATCACGAAATCCATTAAAAGATTTATCTGAGCCTCGTCTTGCGCCTGAAGTGCAGTTTCAAGGTTGCAAAGAATGGTATTTCGAAGCATTATAGCATCGTTAATGCTTTTAAGGGCGATGGCATTTTTTTGCATCAGCTGATTGCCGAAAAAGTTTGTTTCGGCACCAGTAGCGATAACCAGGAAATTGTACTTTATGGGACCAATTGAGGTTTCCACCAGCTGCTGATCCGGATTAGCGGAAAGGACTTCGGCTAATCGAAAAAAGAAATTTTGCTGCTTTTCAAAAAACTTTCTGAAAGGATAGGCGATCGATGCACCATTTAATCCTGAAGTTGCTACTTGGTATAACAGAGGTTGAAAAGTATGGTAATTGTTTTTATCTATAAGCACCACCTCTGCTTTTGATGCTGCGAGGGATCTGGCCAGTTTTAAACCTCCGAAACCGCCTCCAACTATTACTATTCTAGGTGTAGCCGAATCAGGAATATCTGTTAATGTACCCATGTATGTTGTTTTTCTTACAAACACCGAGTACTGTTAATTGTTCCTGACGTGTATCTGGATGACCTTTTTTGTTTGAGGGAAAGCTTCTTGTGAGTGTTGAAGGAAGGGAGGAAGATTGAAGGCAAAATCCCTTAGTGAAAGGATAAAATCGACTCGTGTCAATTTAGCAAAAAGAAGGTACTCCCTTTCTGTTAAAGCAGAGGGCGAACAATACTAATTGAGAGGATTCAATCACTCAACTAAGCAACATTTTCTCCAAACTTGTTGTGCAGATATGTTTTTAAAGTTTCTGCGGAAGTAATTCCGGTTTCTTCAATAAGATTCTTGAAAACATCAGGACGTAAGCCAAACTGCTTTGCCCAATATTCTACCTCGTAGTATTCGTTTATATTAATCCTGTCTATATCCAGACTTCTAAATTGATTGTCGTTCATTCTGTGTGGTTTACATAATATAAACGAAAGTTAAGCGATAATAGTTTTTTTTGTATTATAACTTAATTTAAAACAATTGTTTAGTCAAAGAGTTTGGCAAGAACCAAGTAGTTACCACGAAGAAAATCAAGTATAAATCTGATTAAAATAAAATTTTTTAAGACAGATATTTGTTTCAATCTGCTACCTTTCTAAACTAAAATAAACCAGAAGTGATAAAAGTATTATTAGCTGAAGATCATAATATTGTGCGAAATGGCATTCGTTCTCTATTGGATAAACAAGCCGACTTTAACGTTGTGGGCGAAGCTACAAACGGACTTGAGGTTTTACAAATGGTAGACGGGGGGCTTAAGCCAGATATAGTATTGACAGATATTAATATGCCTAACCTAAATGGTTTGGCGTTAATTGAGCAACTTAAACAGCGCCTGCCAGATGCAAAAGTGCTTATTCTTTCCATGCTTGATCATGAAAACTATGTTATGCAAGCGATTAATTCAGGAGCTACAGGCTTTTTACTGAAGAATGTCGGTGAAGACGAAATGATGTTTGCCATACGGCACGTAAATGCTGGGAATTTATATGTTTGCTCTGAATTAACATCAAAATTTATAACAAAAGTTTCGAGCATTCCCCAAGAGGATACTAAAGAAATAAAGGTTGCCATAGATCTGTCTCGCCGCGAAATAGAAATACTTTTGCTTATAGCTGAGGGATTAACCAATAATGAAATAGCTGAGAAACTTTTTACAAGTCGCCGGACTGTAGAAGGCCACCGTCAAAATCTTCTCGAGAAGACTGGTGCCAGAAATACCGCCACGCTAATTCGGTTTGCCGTGAGGAATGGAATAATTGATTAGTGATAATCGGCAAGGGTCCGTTTTGTAAAACCAGTAATAAACAACGTTTTAAATGTTAAATTCGTTTTAAAATACTGGAAGGCAAGCGAACATGTTTAACATTAATTGTTATTGAGATATAGCCGCTCTTATCGTGAAAGTTAGAAAGACATTATATTCAAGGGGAGAAATAGTTACTAAGTTTCGTCAGGAGGCAGAGAAAATGATCTTTGGGAAAATGGACGACCAGGATGTGAACCTTTCAGCAAAAGAGATCCAGGAACTTCTCCACGAGATACAGGTTCAGCACATCGAGCTTGAAATGCAAAATGATGAGCTTAAACAGTCTAATGAGGAAGTTGAAAGTCAGCGGCATAAATTTGTCGGTTTATATGATCTCGCCCCAGTCGGATATTTTATTCTGGATAACAACGGAATGATTCTCGAAGTAAATACCACGGGCAGCAACCAGCTTCAAAGTGTTAAGCGCACTATTTTAAACCGGAGGTTTCAGAGTTTCCTTCATGCTGATGATGCGGATACGTTCTACGTGTTTTTGCGTCGCATTTTAAATACTTCTGTTAAGCAAAGTTGCCAGCTAAATTTGTTAACAGCAAAGGGCACAACTGTTTTTACGCAAATGGAAGGAATAGCTCTTCGCAATATTTATCATGACAAAGAACAGTGCTATATCGCCGTTATTGATATTACTGAACGAAGAAATGCCGAGCTGAAACTAAAAGAAACAAAAGAACGGCTCGAGATGGCGCTGGATGCTTCGGTAGCCGGAACCTGGCAGATTGATATCAGTAATAAGAATATTTGGCTCGATGAATTTAGTTGTCATATTTATGGTTTAAGCAATCAAGCAGTAAAGACCATAGATTCTTTTGTCCGGATGATTCATCCCGACGATCGAAAATTGGCAAATACTAAGTTTACTGAAGCTATTGATCATCATCAGGACCTTGATATCGAGTACAGAATAATTAAGGCAGATGGAACTGTTGCCTACATTTCTGCCCGCGGACATGTTGTAAATGGCCCCGATTCCGCGATGTCTTTTGTCGGAATATTAATGGATATTACCCTGCGAAAGCAGATGGAGGAAGAGGCGCTGCGGCTTAAAGCTGAACATCAGAAAAATATTCTGACAGCAGTTTTCCGTACACAGGAGAATGAGCGCCAACGTATAAGTGAAGCCCTGCATGATAGCGTCAGTCAGCTACTTTACGGTATTAAGCTCAAACTGCAGGATTACAAAAAATCCAACCAGGACGACAAGGTATTTTCTGAATTAAATACACTGATAGAGCAAGCGGTAAAAGAAACCCGGAACATTTCTTTCGAACTCGCTCCATCTATTTTAAACGATTTTGGTTTGTTTACCGCTATTGAAGAGATGGCCAAGCGCCTTAATTCAACAAAACTTGTTATCCATACCAAATTTTCCGGATATAAAAGCCGTTTCGATTTAAATAAAGAACAAAGTATTTTCAGGATCATACAAGAGCTGGTAAATAACGTCATTAAACATGCAGCTGCAACAGAATTGATGATCGAAGTGATTAGAAAAAACAAAAGTCTGATTATCGGTGTACGAGATAATGGCAAGGGCTTTAAAAAAAATATAGCGCTAAAAGCTGCAGGATCCGGTTTACATAGCATTAAGAATCGCCTGGATTTATTAGGCGGTAAAATGGATATACAATCCGATCATGATGCCGGCACATCTATTGATATCATATTTAAAGAACTAAGCTGAGAACTTTTTTATAAAGCGTTTCAGGCTGTCAGGCCACTCTTGAAGTTCCAGAATTACTAACTAAGTATATAGAAGCCAATTAAACATTCCTATTTCTGTTACTGTATTATAAAACAAGTAGTTAACCCGCTAAATCACGTAGTTTTTCCCTGGTGCAAATCTGTAGATTTGTACTAATCTATTTGAAAGGGAAATGGCATTATAAGCCACACTTTATGTACCTGTTAAAGCGTGCTTTGCCCAGCAATTCTTACAACTTAAAATACAGATATGGGAAAGAGAGTTTTAGTGCTCGATGATGCTATTGGGGTATTAGAAGCTATAGAAACGGCTCTTAATTACGAAGGTTTTGAAATTAAAACCTTAGATCGTACCTATAATATCTTTAAAAATATTCAGGATTTTAACCCCGATCTTATTGTAGATTTTGCTTTTGGCGCAGCAAGTGGTGCCGAATTGCACAAGCAATTTAAAAGTAATCGGGAAACCAAGCATCTACCTGTGATAACGGGGTATAAAGCAAATTTTGATTTGCTGGGGGGTGGCTGTAGTCTCTTTATTTCAAAGTCGTTTGACCTTGCTGAATTGTACCTGGGAATAAATAAAGTTTTAAGTGGGAATAGGCCTTGCTATACTAGTTAAGATAGCTGGCTAAACGAGGAATTATTAAAAAATTTAATCCTAATCCTGTGGAGATTCTATTAACGCCTCAAATCCTCGGAACGCTTATCGATCAGGGCTATATCTATGCTCTTGCCAGATCCGAATTGTACGCCGGTGGTGATTCGGAGACCGTACATTTAAGTCCATTGAAAGAGAAGCCAAAATTGTCGGAGCTTCCAAACGGATACCAAACCTTCTATAAGTTAACCCACGAACCATTGCAGATGCTTGCATCGGGAGTCAATACACGCTTATTGATTGATGTGGAGCCGCAGATGGATTTTTTTTCTTGTGATTCGGACTACTGCGACGATCGTTATTTTAGATATAGCGAAGATTTTTTCGAGCAAGTTTTGGATAGTATACAAGATTACGCAGTTTTTACCACCAATCGTAATGGAGATATAAATAGTTGGAATTCAGGTGCTGAGCATTTGTTTGACTATTCCAAACAAGAGATTCTTGGTTTGAACTGCTCTGTTTTATTTACAGAAGAAGATAAAAGGACTCAACTCCCACATCAATTATTGAAAGCTGCGTTACAAGAAGGGAAAGTAAAGCATGAAGAATTTCATTCCTGTAAAAACGAAACCATCTTTTGGGCGACAAGCATAATCTTTCCCCTGTTCGACGATCAGGACAGGCATAAAGGGTTTACTTACATAATTCATAATCTTGAAGAAACAAAGAAATCTCAAGATAAGGCTATCGAGGCTATGTCTCTGGCGAGTAATGTGATCGAAACAAGTAAAGAGCCGGTAGTAATTTTAAACCAAAATTTGAGTATCAAAACGGCTAGTAAGAGCTTTTACGAGCTGTTTCAGTTAAATGAACAAGAGGTATCCGAAAAGAGTTTTTATACATTAGCCCCGGGTTTAGATCAGCAGCATCTAAACGAGTTGTTTAATGAGATTCTTCCAACGCAGCATAATTGCAAAAATTTCGAAGTGCGATATGTATCACCTTCAGGTAAATCAAGAATCCTGGTTATTCATGCAAAGCGTGCTGTTTCAGCACCCGATAACCATATTCTTGATATTCTTTCAATCGAGGATATAACAGATGAACGCACCATTCAGCAAGAAAAAGATGATTTTATAAGTATTGCTACCCACGAATTGAAAACTCCGGTAACGGTTATCAAAGCATCCGCACAGATTCTACAACGCGTGAATATCGAGGGAGCTTCGCCAATGGTGAAAAAGTATTTGCAAAAAATTGAAGAACAAGCAGAGAAGTTGATACAGCTGGCTGCTCTTTTGCTCGACGTTTCCCACATTCGCTCTGATAAACTCGCTCTTAATTTCGAAGAATTCGACCTCTTTGAGCTGGTTACTGAAACGGTGGAAGATTTTAGATTAGTTCAGAAAAAGCACAGTATTAAAATAGAAGAATCATGTAGCTGCAGAGTGATTGCCGATAGAGTCAAAATTACCCAGGTATTAACAAATCTTCTTTCAAATGCCATAAAATATTCTCCGGAGAGAAATTCGATTATTGTTAGAGTTTTTCCTGATCCTATTTATGAAACCGTTACTGTAAGTGTTCAGGATTTCGGAATTGGTATTCCTTTCGAGGAGCAGAATAAGATATTTAAAAGGTTTTCAAGAACCCGCCTGGTGGGCGAAAAAAACATTTCAGGCAGTGGATTGGGTTTGTATATCTCTGCCGAAATTATCAGAAAACATAAAGGCCAGATTTGGTTTGAAAGTGAAAAGAATAAAGGTGCGAAATTCTTTTTCAGTATCCCGGCAAAAATAGGATAGCCGGAAAAATTCCGCAACCATCTTTCTGTGAAAACAGGTATTTACCCTGACAAATAAGCGTACTTGCCACCTTTTTTAGAAAGTACCAGAGTTTTAAATTTATAACATCTTAATAAGAAAAATGAAGGTCCAACTAACGCCAGCTATTCTGGATTATTTAATTGAACAGGGATATAGGTACTGTTTGTCCAATACTCAAAGTATAGACAAGGGTAGTACCGACGTAACAATTACATTAACCCCAGTTGTAAGGAGACCCCGCTTAGAAACATTGCCTGTTGGATACGATACTTATTTTAATATTAGCGAGGAGCCCCGGCAAATGGCATTTGGTATAGATGAAACTGAAATTCTTGTCGATTTGAACGAGATAGATGAGTCTGTGTTACAATCACTTTTGTATGGTTTTAATCTCTAAAATATATGATCAGAAAGGTTTTAGTGATGGATGATGATACCTCTATATTAAAGGTTTTAGAAGAAGCACTTTCTTATGAAAATTTTCAGGTGAAAACAACAGCAGAAAGTTTAAGCATTTTACAAACAGTAGATGACTACAGTCCGGATGTTATCTTGCTTGATTATCTTATTGGTCACGTAAACGGAGGAGAGATATGTCATCAGATTAAATCGAATCCGGCTACCCGACATATTCCGGTTATTATTATGTCTGCCTATCCGCGGGTTTTCGAATCTTTAGGTACATACGGATGTAATTCTTTCATCCCAAAACCCTTTGGACTGAGCCAGTTGGTAGATGCAATTGATCGAGTTTCGAACCTTAAACGGCTTTAACATGTACATAGAAGGAAAATATTTGTTAGTAAATTTCCGCGATATTCCACATGTAGATTTTATATGTGAAAATGGTGGCGATCTTAGGATAAGAGTAACGAAGGTTCCCGAATCACGGCTTGAAGATAGGCCTCAGTGTGTTTTATGTGAGGTTGTTGATAAATGCGTTTTTATTTTTGAAAATATAAGTAATCGGATGATAGAAGAACAGGACGAGCTGGTGCGGGCTATTCAATGGTACAAAACCAGATTTGGACTTCAATCAATGAAAGCTTTATATAAACCGCGTAGAACCGCGAGAAGTTCTTATTAAGTGATTAGCCGAGGTATTTATCTGCCAATTCTTTTCAGATCACTTTTTCTTAGCCAGCCCTTTGTAATCTGGCCGGCAGTATTAAAGAAAACAACATATATAAATCCGTTTTTTTCATCCAGTGCAGTAAGCTCCGGAGTGTTCCAAGGAACAAGATGTGCGGTTCTTTTTGTGCGAAGGTTGGGTTCGGAATAAAAAAAAGCTTTGTTTACTACAACCGTGTATTTTTTTCGATCTGGTGTTTTGGGTGGATCAGTATCTGTACTGCCCAAGGGTGTCTCGGCGGTGCTATCTATCACTGTTTCATTGTCCTTAGTTCCATCTTCAACGGGCGGTGCTTGATCTTGCTGGATCTGATTAATGCTGTCGGCCAGCCTGGTAGAATCTCTGCGGGCAATTGCGCGTGCTGTGCGTCGCCTTATGGCTTCTCGCTCGCTCTGTTCTTTCTGTTGATCAGTCAGCTTGGCGCTATCGGTAGTATTGAGACTATCCGTACTTACTGTACTCAAATCTTCGGTAATGCTGTTTCTATCTTTATTAAATAAGGAGAATGCCGCAAATCCTCCCAGGGCAACAAGGAGAATCATTAAAGTGAAAAAGATCGGCTTCGAGATGCTTACTGATGATCTTTTGCCGCGACCATATATTTCCTCATCAAGTTGGTCTTTTTGTATGGCTGCAAGGCCCGGCGTGGTAACTGCTGCTTCCTGGTATTGTAGTAAAAGTGCGTTTAAACGGTCAACTTCGCTTTGCAATACAGCAACGCTTTTAGCCCGGTCAGCCGGTTCTCTGACCGACAAAATACTATTAGAGATTATTGCTTCATGCAGCTCGACACCGTCTTTGAAACGATTCTCGGGGTTTTTTTCAAGGCATTTAGCAAGAATTCCCAGCAACCAGGCAGGTACCTGCATTTCACTTTCTTTTTTTTCGGCGGCCCAGGTATCGGGCAGGTTTTTTCTTCGTAGCTCTATTACATCCGGAACGGGGGTTTCCATATGGGAAACCATCACTGTATTTCTTGCCGTTTCTCCATTATCCTGTAAAGGGAAAGGCACAACACCTGCTAACAATTCAAACAGAATTACTCCAAAGCTATAAACGTCGGTCTGGAAAAGCATTTTCCCCTCATTCTGCTCAGGAGCCATGAACTCGATGGCGCCGGCATGGCGCAAACTGCTGCGCCGTTGTTCGTCGGACATTACCGAAAGGCCAAAATCAAGCAAAATATAATTTCCCGAACGGATATTGAATTTTACGTTATTGCTTTTTATGTCGCCGTGTTTAACCGAGACCTTATGACAGTGAGCCAACGCGTTTGATAGTTGATCGGCCACTTTAATTACTTCTCGGATGCTAAAAACCTTGTCGTGAGGTGGTTTAAGAAGTTCTTCCAGATCTGGCCCTTCTATAAATTCCATCTCTATAAAAGGGAAGGAGCCACTTTCTGTAATGCCAGAATTAAGAATCTTTACCACGTTAGGATTGGGTTCTTCATTAACTTTTTTCAGCTTTTCTACTTCGTTCTGAAAGTCTCTGAAGTTTTTATCATCGTTATTTTCTGTATGAATAGGAGTGGGTAAAAGTTTCACTGCGCTTATGATTTCGCCAATGCGTCTACCTTTGTAGACAGAACCCTGTCCTCCGGTGCGCAAAGCGCCCATATTTTCCAAGCCTTCTGTTATTGTAAATACTTTACCCATTTATTTCATGCGTTTTTGAAATTTCTTTAGTCGCGTTTTTCAAATATTATGTCAAAAAACTTTCTTCTTCTTTTCTTCTCTTCTTTTTTTGTTGAGTCAAGTTCTTGTTTAGCCAGAATCTCCTCTTGCTGCTTTGTTTCCTGGTTTATCTTCTCTTTTAAGGTATAATATCTTCTGGCCAGATCAACAGAATCCTGAACGTGTCTTGCATTTAAACGTTCCAGCGCTACAATAGAATCTCTCATTCGTTGTTTTTCAGCAAAGAGGGCTGCTGTGTCTAATTCTGCTGAAGCGCTCCGGTTGTTTATAATAGAGAACCCGGCGAACATGCCAAGGGATGAAAGAAGAATGATCAAACCTATCAACACGGGTTTTAAAGCCTTTGCCGTCGACTGGCGACTTTTGGATTTTGCCCCTTCTGAGTGGGTGGTATAAGCGGCAGCTTCGCTTTGCAGTTTCGTGTTCTGTACAGCGGTTAACCCAGGCGCACCATTTTTTTTAATTGCTTGCTGATATTGCAACAGAAGACTTTTTAAACGCTCGTTTTCACTCTGAAGTACAGCCAAATGGCTGAATCCGGATCCGGGATTATAAGCGTCAATTTGCGATGTGCTGTTCAGTATGATCGTTTCGTGAAGTTCCATGCCGTTTCTAAACCTGTTCTCGGGTTTTTTTTCCAGGCATTTTGCAATGATGCTGAGCAACCATACTGGTACACGCATTTCGAGCTCTTTTTTCTCGTCCGACCATTTCCTCGGAAGATTTTTTCTCCGTAGCTCGAGGATATCCGGTACTGGCATTTCAAGGTGCGAAATCATTACTGCATTTCTGGACGTTTCTCCATTATCCTGTAAAGGAAAAGGGACGCTTCCGGCCACAAGCTCGAAAAGCACCACGCCAAAACTGTAGACGTCGGTTTCAAAAAGCATTTCGCCAGAGTTTTGCTCGGGCGCCATAAATTCAATGGCTCCGGCGTGCCGCAGGCTGGTGCGGCGTTGCTCATCAGACATTACCGCCAAACCGAAATCTAAAAGCATATAGTTGCCCGAATGTACATTCAGCTTTACGTTATTGCTTTTGATATCGCCATGTTTTACATCTACTTTATGACAGTGGGCAAGTGCATTGGATAATTGATCGGCAACCTTAATCACCTCACGAATGGTGAATACGGCGTCATGAGGTGGTTTTAATAGCTCTTCTAAATCAGGGCCCTCTATGTATTCCATTTCAATGAATGGCAGGGAACCGCTTTCGGTAATTCCGGAGTTTAAGATCTTAACCAAATTTGGATTGGGCTCCTGATTTACTCTTTTTAGCTTTAGTACCTCGTTTTGGAAATCTCTGAAATTCTTATCATCGTTATTTTCGGCATGAATTGGCGTTGGTAACAACTTAACAGCGGTGATAATCTGGCCTGTACGTCGCCCTTTGTAGACAGACCCCTGTCCACCAGTGCGCAAAGCGCCCATATTTTCTAATCCTTCTGTTATGGTAAATATTCTGGCCATGACTCTATATCCAAAGATTTACAGGTTTACTAAAACGCATAAGTCTTTTTTATGGTATTCATCGGGCTTTTGCCTGATGCTATGATAAATCAAAATATATCTAAGATTGTGCCGAAGTTGAAAATTCGATCACTGCGGTTTCTCCCAAGATTACCTGATCGCCTTCTTTTAAACGATGTCCGATCTGAGTGGAGTTTAACTTTATTGGGTTATCGTCGTCTATCGACTTTATTTTAATCTTATTTTTAGGAGGCACACCGCCTTCATCTGCGAAGATCATAAAGCAGCCTGCATCATTATTCCATTCAATGTGGGCATGCTGCCGGCTGATATATTTGTTACAATCGTTTCCGCAATCTCCCGGAAAGGCAATGGTGTTTAATCTGAAAAAGCCATCATCTGTTTGGGCTCTTTTTTCTCTGCCAATGGTTATTTTACCGGAATTGGAGCTGATCTCATATTCTTCTTTTTCTGCCTGGCCGCTAAGCACACGGATGTAGGCGGTTCCGGTTCTATGAATTGCCTGCTGACGTGTTTTTATAAATAATGCTGCGTGTACTTCTGCCAGTTTTTTTGCTTCGGGCGGAAAGGTATCGACGAAGCTGATCTCGAGTGTCCAGCCTTCTGGCAGATCTAAGGCATAATCGTCGGCAATTCGCTGAACTTCCTGTTTGAAGATTTGAGGTTCTTCGATATATACTGCTGATTCATATACATGCTTTTCGTTTTCAGGACATGTAATGAACAATTGAATTCCTCTTATATGTTTTCCTTCCCCGCCCTCTACTATTTGTAATTCTTCTTTTATTGAACGCAGCAAAGCATCTCGAAGACTTTTAACATCGTGTGGACTTTCTGCATCTGTATTGAATATTTCGAACATTGATTTTTACCTTTCTTTTGACTTTGAGTGGTCTATTTAATGAAACAGTAAAAACGGGTTATTGTTGGGCAGGGTTGAAATCTAATTGCAAGTTCGGGTAGGATCGATGCGGGAGCGTGTATGGTGAGTGCGGGAGCGTATATGATGAGTGCGGGGTAAGAAGGTCTTATTGTACGCGTACAATAAGACCTTTTATAGCACTATAAACTTGGATTTAGAGTCTGATCATTTACTGGTATTGGAGCCCAGTAATAGGTGTGTTGGGTATCGTTTGGTGTGTTTTTTAAAGGGACTTCTTCAGCGTTCCTGTTTGAATTGGCCTTGCCCACGCTTTCAGTCCTAACCAGGTCAAACCAGCGTATTCCAGCTTCAAGCCCTGCAAATTCCCAACCTCTTTCCGCAATTACAGCATCTCTAAACTGCTGGGGAGTTAATCCTGGTGTTAGTTTTGGCAAGCCTGCTCTAGTCCGTACCAGATCTATTGCGTCATAAGCTGTTTGATCCAGCTGGCCCGACATTGCCTTTGCTTCGGCATAAGTAAGTAACACTTCAGCATAGCGAATAACATAAGTGGTGCGGCTGGTCATCCAGTTGCTGGCGCGTTGGGTGACACGATCGTAACTTTCATCATCCCGGTATTTAAAGAAATAAGGATGTTTTGCTGCAGTTTCTGTCCAGTTTTTGGCCTGGTTGTTTATAATAAAAACCAGTTGATAGGTTGCATCCTTACGCGGGCCCGCCGGAAAGTTATTATAAAAATTAATTTCACCATAATAATCATCCCATCCGCCCTCTTCACCGGCGGCCGATGCATGTGGCCCCATCATGTTCAATTGGTTCCATGGGGCATTAGGTACTGCATTATTAAAATAACATCCAAACACAGTTTCCTTATTGTATTTAGATTCTTTCTTCCATAAATCAGCCACATTTGTTAACAGATCAAAGCCATATTTTGCTTTATTGTCAATCACTTCTTTGGCTTTTGCTGCAGCTAAAGCATATTTATCAGTCTGCTTTAATGGCCAGCCAGCCATGGTAAGGTAAACGTTAGCAAGCAGGGCCTTTGCAGTACCTTTTGTTGGAGCTACATTTACTCCGTTCTGGTTTTGTACGCCTGTCCAGGTGTCGGGCAGCATTACTTCCGCTTTTTCCAGATCACTTACAATTACCTTATAAATATCGGCAGGCTGCGATTTTGGAATGGTATAGCTGACCGTATTGTCAAGAGGCATGGGTATTGCTCCCCATGTGCGGGTAAGAAAAAAGTAGCTTAAAGCTCTTAAGAAGTGGGCCTGTCCGGCTGCATTATTTTTCTCTGTTTCTGTTGCCTCGGCAGTAGCATAATTGTTTATCAAAGCATTGCACGATTTAATAACAGCATAATGATTAGCATACGAACCTAGCATTCGGCCGTTAGATGAGTTGGCTTGAAACGTATCAAAATCAGAAAATTCGATTTTATTGCCTCTGCGGAATACAGTTGCATCATCTCCGCCGTAATATTCTGAACCAATTGCGTTAAAGGCGGGATTTAAAACAGCATACAATCCGGTGGCAGCCATATTCAAATCGTTACCCGTTTTGTAATAATTTACTACAGTAGGGCTTTTAGGTGTTTCCTCAAGCAGGTCTTTCTTACAGGCGGCGAACAAAACGCATAAGCCTGTAGCAAGAATATAATATTTGATTGTTAAAATTCTTTGGTTAAGCATGGTCTTTTCAATTAAAATTTAACATTTAAGCCAAGAGTATAGGTTTTAGGGTTAGGATAAGCTCCCTTATCAATTCCTGACTGCAAATCACCGTTTCCGGCAGTGTCTGCTTCAGGATCATAGCCCTTGTATTTCGTTATGGTAAGCAGGTTCTGTCCGCTCAGGGAAATGCGCACGTCAGATAAACCAATCATCTTTTTTGAAAGCGAGTAAGAAAGACTGATATTTTTAAGGCGCACGTAACTAGCATCCTGTAAAAACTGAGTTGATTCTACATAGCTTCGGTTTGTTGAACTGGCCGGATCTGCCCATTGCGAACCTGTGTTTTGTGGAGTCCAGTAATTTGCAACTTCGGCAAGAGTTGGATACTTCATGTCGCTGGAAGAAATAGATGTTGCTGCGTAGGTAGCGTTAAACATTTTGTTTCCATGAGATGCCTGCCAGAACATATTTACCGAAAGCTTATTATAACTGAAATCATTATTAAAGCCCCATTGCAGTTTAGGCATTGCATTGCCCGATATAACCCGGTCCTCGAATCCAATAGATCCGTTTCCACTAACGTCGGTGTAGTTATTATCTCCGGCAACAGAACCTAAAGCGCCCTGCCCGGTTTGGTAAATTCCATTCCATGGAATAAGGTAAAATGAGCCTAAAGGTTCGCCCACTTTAGCGACCTGGATATTAGTGCTAATAAAACCGTCAGAACCACCTACATTCATCATGTCCTGATCGCCAAGACTAACCACTTTATTTTTGGAGGCTGAAAGATTAAGGGCTGTATTCCATGAAAAATTGTTGGTTTTAACAGCATTTGCATTAACGGAAAATTCAAAGCCTCTATTATTAACCTCACCTAAATTCACAATTTGAGAGCCCCCTCCGTTGTAAATTGGAATCGTTTTTTGGAGCAAAACATCTCTGGTGTTTTTGTTGTAGTAATCAATGCTAAAACTAAGTTTATCATTCAATACTCCGATATCTAAACCGATATCTGTTTGAGCAGTAGTTTCCCATTTTAGATCTTCATTCGATGGATTTCCAAGCGAATATCCCTGGAAAACATTTCCGGTTCCATATGAATATTGTTGTTGTCCTAATACTCCAAGTGAGGCATAAGGCAATATAGCCTGGTTACCAGTTTCCCCCCAGCTTGCTCTTAATTTCAAATTAGAAAAGATATTCAAGTCCTTAATAAAAGACTCTTCTGCAAGGCGCCAGCCAACTGCTACAGATGGAAAATAACCCCATTTATTGTTAGAGCGCTGAAATTTTGAAGAGCCATCGGCACGATAAGTCGCTGTTAACAAATATTTATTAGCAAGACTGTAAGAAATCCTTCCCACATATGATTGTAATCCCCAATTTGTATAACCTGAATTTATGGCTTGCGAACGGTTCAATCCTAAATTATAATAACTGTAACTGGTTGATAACAACCCTGATCCGTTAGCAGAAAGCAACTGATTGGTGTTAGACGTTTGCTCATAAACAGCGGTTGCAGTAAGATCGTGGATTGTGTTAAGAACTTTATGAAATGTTAACACTCCATTGTATTGGGAAGTATAGTTTTCACCGGAACTTTGACCGGAACTTTGAGTTGTCGGGTTAATCCATTCATTATTAAGAAAGGAAGCTTTTGTTAAGCTCATATCTAAAGCTGCTGTAGCACTTAAAGAAAGCCAATCGGTTATATCGTATTTTATATTTCCGTTAATGATGGCCGAATTAGAGACGTTGTCGCTTAAACTTTCGTTTGCAAGCATAACAGGATTAAGACCTGTGGGGGTACTAACGCTTCTGTTATATTTTCCTGGTGAAATATAAACGGGTTCTGTTGCTGCCCATGTAAGAGCGCCCATTACAGAACTGCCCTTAGATCCTAAATCACCATTATTATGTGATTTGCTATGTGCAGCAAACAGGTTTAAGCCTACATTTACTTTGTTGCCAATTTTGGTACTTACATTCGAACGTACAGAATATTTGGTTTGCCCCGTGTTTAAAATAATACCGTCCTGATCTACATAATATCCTGAAATGTAATATTTTGTTTTTTCATTTCCTCCGTTTACCGATAGCTGGTGGTTCTGGCTTTTTCCGGTGCGATATATTTCATCCTGCCACTTGGTGCCTTCTCCCATGCTTTGTGGGTTAGCAAAAGTTGCAGTTCCGGTTATGTGGTTTACAAATGCGGCAGAGGTAGCTGCATTCATCAAATCATACCTTTTGGGCAGCCTGTTAAAGCTAACAAATGTGTTGTAACTCACATTATCCTTACCGGTTTGCCCGCTTTTTGTGGTTACCATTATAACACCATTAGCCCCCCTTGAACCATAGATTGCTGTAGCTGAAGCATCTTTTAATATATCCATTGATGCAATATCATTTACGTTGATATCCTGCAAGCTAACATTGGAAAGGGCTACACCATCCAAAACAATTAAAGGATCGTTATTAGAGCTAATTGAATTTGCACCGCGAATACGCACTTTTACAGAACCTCCCGGGGCTCCGGAATTGCTGCTGATGGAAACACCTGCGGCGCGGCCCTGTAATGCAGTGGCGGTGGTTAAAACGGGCTGATCTTTATAAGAATCGGCAGTTACAGATGAAACCGAGCCGGTAACATCCCTTTTCTTTTGCGTTCCGTATCCAATTACAACAACTTCCTTTAAGTTTTCTGCCATAACTCTCATCGTCACATCAACGGATGATTTGCCAGATACAGATTCCTCCATCTCTTGAAATCCTAAATAAGAAAATACAAGGATCGCAGAATCATCTTCAACCGATATGGCGTATTTACCCTCAGCATCCGTAGACGTTCCAGCTTTGCTTCCTTTTACTTTAACAATTACTCCAATTAAAGGCTCCCCATTTTCGTCCGTCACTTTACCTCTTATAATATCGATTTCTGGATTTTGGGAAGCTTCCTTTTCAACCACAATAATCATGTTATCCTGTTCCAGGTAATCCAGATTGGTGTCTTTAAAAACTTTATCCAGGATTATTGAAACTGATTGATTATTTGCTGAAACAGACAAGTTCTTGTAACCACAAACCAGTTTGTCGTTGTAAACGAATCTTAACCCGCTATTTTTTTCGATAACTGTTAAAATATTTTGTAACGATTTGTTTTCTACCTGCACGTCTATTTTTAATTCGTCTGCGGTTTGCCCCACCGAAGAACTGGCAAGTAACATTTGAGTTCCTAAGAGTAATAACAAGAATATTTTGCAACTAACGCTCATAATTTTTCGAATGGCATAGAGGTTATACCTGATGTATTTTTTCATTACATTTGAATGTTTTGGTTTATAAATGACTATTTGTTTTCTAAAACTTGAAGATCTGTCTACAGATCTTGCATCATTAACCAGCAATGATTTCGCAGATCATGCTGGTTATTTTTTTATCGCGCTTTTTTTAGTTCATATTAATTTCTGGTTTTTTAGTAAAATGGTTTTTGTACTTAAATAGAACAGTTTTATCCCTAAGGGAATAGGTTAGTTTATTTGCTTTAGCAATAGCAAAAAGTATTTTCTCTAAAGAATCGGTTGAATGAAAATTTGCTGTAAAACGAATTCCTTTAATTGTTTCTTCCTTAAATTCGATTTTAACATTATAGTTATTCTGTAAAATCAAGGCAACATTAATCAGGCTTTGATTTTTAAACTGAAATTCATCCTGAACCCAGCCTATGCTTTCGTTTGCATTTACCTGTTTTTTCTCCTGGCTTCCAGTAACGGTATTTACTATTACCTGCTGATTGGGTAACAGAAAAACAAGACGTTGTTTACCTGATTTTGTTTCTCTTACTGCAACCTTACCACGTGTTACTGTAACCTTTACATCTTTAAACTTTTTATATGCCTGCACATTGAAAGCTGTTCCCAATACCTGTGTTTGCGTTCCGGAGGCCTCTACTATAAAGGGCTTTTCTTTATTATGTTGAATATCAAAAAAAGCCTCTCCTTCTAATAAGATTACTTTTCTTATCTCCCGATTAAATTTTTTCGGATATTGAATTTTTGAACCGGAATTAAGTACTACTGTTGATCCATCACTTAATGTCAATTTTATTTTTTCCCCATTCTGAACCGTAGTTGTCACAAATTGAACAGGATCTACCCAGTTTCTTAACCAGGTGCTTTTATAGGCGAACATGGAAATAGACGCAATCAGAATAACCGATGCAGCAATCCTTAACATAGCAGGAAACTTAATGACTTTTTCCTGTCTGATTTGATTATCTATTTTGTTCTTTATCTTTTGCATTTGCGCATGCTTATCAAAAGTATGCGACTCAAGTTCTCCCTTAGAAGAAAGCAGATCAAACCATGATTCGAGTTTTTGCTTTTCATCAGGACTACATTCTCCTTTCAAATAAAGGTTCAAAAGTTTTTCAAGGTCATTTTCTTTCATTTGAGCAGATTTGATTGTAGGACATAATATTAAGTTTCATTAAATATCTTTTAAGTTTATAACTGCGCCTGGCTGTACTTGGTCGGACAGGCTAATCATTATGCTTGGCCTGTACTTGATATTTCATGCGTTTACAGAAGAGAAGTGCTCACAAAAAGCACTTGGTAGTATGAAAAAAATAAAATAATTTCAATTGCTTGAATATCAATAGATAGACTAGCAAAAGACGGTTAGAAGACAAAATCTGAGAATCAGAACGACCGACCAAAGTCAGGGTCTCGAAGGCTTTGTGGCAGGACTGACCATTTAAACGGGGGAGTATGTTAAAAAAAGGATGAATGGTTTTACGTATGGAGTTATTTGAGAAATTTCAGTGATGTTTAAATAACACTGAGCGCCCGGGAAATCAGGATAAACCTATTAACAGAAAAAGCACAGAGATAAGCGCTTTCCCGTTTAGCTTTAAATGTAAATGCTTTAAAGCATTACTGATTTGCTTCTTAACCGTTTTATCGGAAATATTAAGTTTCTGAGCGATTTCTTTGTATGAAAATTCATCTTTCCTGCTTAATACAAACACTTCCCGCATTTTAGGAGGTAGCTTATCAATTTCATTGTAAAGCATGGCCGACAACTCTTTTGCGGCATATTGCTGTTCTAATAAATCATCTTCCTCGCAAAAGAAATGATTCCATGATTCCCTATAATTATTCTTTTTGACATTATTGCGTATATACTTTATGCCACTGTACCGCACACAAGAGAAAAGATAGGCGCAAAGCGACTCAATATTTTCCAGAGTGTACCGGCGTTTCCATAATGAGTAAAAAACTTCCTGAAGAATATCTTCTGCTTCATCAGAATCCTTAATTGCTTTAATCAGATAAAAGTACAAGCGCTCCCAATACTTAGTATAAATAGCATCAAAAGCTCCTTTATTACCTTCTTTAAGTAATACTAAAAGTTCGTGGTCGGCCAGTTGGTGAAGATCTCTACTATGCATACAAGTCAAAAAACACCAAAATGATTGGGCTTGCAATTAAATTTGCTTATAATCGGCTTATAAAACTGGAACAGTTTATTTGTCTAAGATACAATAAATACGACACAATTGTAATTATTTTGTTACTTATTTTAATGCGCCTCGGAAGCTTTGAAAAAAGCGCTTGATCGTGAAACCTGCAAGTGTCGCATCGCACTTTCCACAGGAGAAATGTTAACCTCACTATATTTACCTTTATAAACTAGCTTAGAAAACTATTTTACGAATATGTACAGGCTAACAGAATTTTAGATCGGTAAACTCATCTTATTTGTGTATCCGCCCGAGCTATCAGGGAGTAAGATGATTTCATTTCAGTTCTTCTCCCGTAGTAAGATCTTTTATAACTGGAATCTCAGATGAAACCCTTTTAAAGTAGCCGTTTGCAACAACAGCATGTCCAAAGCCACACCCAAAGTTATAATCATCTGTTTGTTCATTAACTTGAACTCCTTTGTTAGAAAACTTAAAAGTTATCTTACAACTTGGGTCGAATTCTTTTACAGTGTATATAGCTGTATTGTCTGTCAAAATTAGTGTATCTACAAAAGAACCTAGATTGTAGCTTGGAGCGCCCTTAGTGATGAAAAATGAGAGAATTATCCTGTTGTTGGTTAATTCCTTCACTTGGATTTCGCCAGCATAGCCATAAACATCATCACCTTTCTTCACTGTTTTACTTACCAATTCATAAGTGCCACTGACTCTTCCTGACTTGTATACTACTTTACAAGCAAACGTAGTTAGAGCGCATAATATGAAGACTGCTTGTAAGGTTTTCATTCAGGTTGTTTTTGACTATTACCTTTCAAATGCCGTATTTCAGCAATCCAATCATTGCAACATTCAATTTTGAAGTTTTTAGGAATTAAAGTATGGTTCTCATATTCATTTATTGAGTTCTGAAGTACTTTTTATTGTTGAACTCATTAAAAGTTACCTTTCCAAAATCTTCTTTATTATTTATATGATCTTCGTATTTGTTGGGGTCAGAAGTATGGTATGAGGTTCCGGCATCTCTATGCAGCTTAAATTTTTTTGATTTTGAGTCGTATTTGAAAGTGATAATTCTGGTCCACCTCCAACTACTACCACCATAATGTTCAACTGAAAAGTAGCCATTGTTTATGGTTATACCTTCATACGGATCACCAAAGATACCACCACATCCTTTACAAAGAACAACGCTGTCATTTCTAGCTATAAGCTTATAGTTGCCTGATGCTGTTCCTGACAGAAGTATTAAAGGTCTTGCTAAATCTTCGTTAGCCTCTTCCTCTTTGGGTTTTAAAACGAGAATCCGGTCTAGATAAGCATCTTTATTTAAATTTCCAGAAGTAGTGCTCAGGAGCAAATAACCTGCGGGAATAAAAGATTTGAAGTTATCTACCTTAGGTGTGCTTTGCCCTAATGCAGATTGACATAATATCATCATTAGTAAGTAAGCGAGCTTCTCCATACGGCTTATTCGTCTATATACCGTACTTACAAGCTGACGAATTCACTATTCTTAAATATTTTGATCCATTTATCAACGAAATCTTGGCTTAGAGTAGCTTCCTTCAAGGCCACGAAGTTTGAATATAAAGAGCTGCTACCTTGAGTTACATAGTATAATTGCGATTCAGGAGTCTTGTCATTCTTAAAACTTGGTGCTTCAATTTTAAATAGTATCCAAGGGTGTTCTGACTTTTCATCCTTCTCTATAAAGGTTAGTTTGGCTTTTGGTGCAGCTTGTTTTGCCTGGTCAAACATCATATTCATTGCTGCATCCATTGGAACATTTGTTGCACCTTTAATCGACAGCATTGTTCCCATAATGCTCCATTTCTTTACTGTTTCATTTTCCACGAACTAGTTCCATCAAATGCATTTGTTCATTTTCTTGATTAGAGCCAACTTTCCATTTGTACTCTTCAGGCCAAACGATTTTTAGGTTTTCTCCCTTTTGCTGTGCTTTTAAGCTGACAAAGCTTAGAATAATAAAACATGTGATAAGTAGTGATTTTTTCATGGTTCAGGTATACGTATAATCTGTTATGTAAGGTTGTTTAAAGATGATGATTTGATATTTATTTAAGGCAAGCATTTTAAATAAAAAGAGTGAACGTAGTTATTGCACATTTTTAGGATAGCTCTTATAGCTACATATCCTTGCCAGAACGACTTCTCTTCAGGGGCTAAGCGGCTATTACTTACGCGTAGAATTTAGCTTGTTACTTAACACCTCTTACATTCATAAATACGATTGTAGAATGTGGTATGCCAAAAGTTTTCCCGGGATGGGTGTCTAAATAGGCAGAAAGATAACCGTTTATTATCCCTCGTATCGTGCTTTTGATACGGTCCTGAAACTCGGGCATTATAAAAATACGTGAGCGGCGAAATAGTAACTTGCCTTCCTGGTTGATAACTACGGAAAAGGAGTAATTAAATGGCTTATAAGATTTTTTTATTGTGATATCATATTCAGGGAGAAATGGATCAAAGACATCATGCATGTCATTATCAGAAGCTGAGATTTTTTTAATGGTCAACAAGCTACTCTTCGACTTCAATATCGCCTGTTCGTGTGCTGGAAATGCTTTTGAAGTATCAGCATTTGCCAATTGAATTTTATCCTTGATGAAAATACTGTCTTGGCTATTTGGCTTTACCAGATCAGCAATCTTCTTTTTCAGTTTGTATTTGATGTAGTCATCTGAATACAGCGTCATGTATATATTCGACTGTTTCCTCAAGACCCTTTTGTCTTTCACTTTCATCACCTGAAAGAGAATGCTATCTTTCGAAAGCTTTCTTACGCGTAGCCACGCCCAGGCGAAGTTATAAATGGAATCGTGGTCAAATTGAATATGAGCAGTCGTAACCCTATTAAGTTTTGGACTGTAGATGCTAACAGAGGTATCAGATAGTATTTTAAATCTCCAGTCTGGTTTAAGCTGGTATCCAAAATCATTGAAAACTACGCCTGATTCAAATGTTCTGCGAACTTCAGTGAAAGATACATTCCATGCTTCTTTCCATGAGGGAGTATTTTTTCTTTCTTCCTCCTTGACACAACTTGTGAATGAAAGAATTACCGTGAGAATTGACAACCCTAAATAGAGTTTAAAACAGATATGGGCTCGGCTAAATATCGCCTCTGTTGATGGCCTATTAATCATTAGGTAGGTTAGGTGGCTTATGTTTTGTTCTACATAAATACTGATTTACAGAGACAAATAAAAATGCGCGCACCATATTAAGCCTTTTTTGGAATGGATTAAGCCGAAAAGTTTGGGAGATGCTTTCCCTACTCGGAATCTCCCGTGTAAACAAAAAACCCCTCAGAAATAATCTGAAGGGCTTCGTTTGTGGGAGATACTGGGTTCGAACCAGTGACCCTCTGCTTGTAAGGCAGATGCTCTGAACCAGCTGAGCTAA
>CBFGOI010000084.1:0-21654 GCA_965650335.1 uncultured Pedobacter sp.
CCAGGCCAAGGCTCTGTTACTGGCATCAAACTCAACCGGTAATGTAACAACGCTAAATAAGGTAACCACCAGCATAGCTCCAAAAGCTATTAATAGCATGGTTTGACCGATACCGGATGCAAACATTATAATGCCCAGCATAAATACATATTGCAATAAGTTTGAAGCAATACTAACTACCGGAACCATAGCCGAGCGAAACTGTAGCCATGCATAAGCCTTAGCGTGTTGAACTGCGTGTCCGCATTCATGTGCAGCCACTGCAGCCGCTGCAATACTCCTGCCTCCGAAAACTTCAGGACTTAGATTCACTGTGCGGTTTGCGGGATTATAATGGTCGGAAAGGGATCCTTCGGCAGATAAAATTTGCACGTCGTGAATACCGTGATCACTCAACATTTTTTCAGCAATATCTCTTCCTGTCAGACCCGACGATAGAGGCGTTTCCGAATATTCCTTAAACTTAGATTTAAACCTCGATTGCACAAGAAAGCTAACGATAGCAATCCCAATAAAAATAATTAAACCCATCTTTTTAAAATTTAAAATAAGATACTCAAAAAGTATTCCTCGACTATTATAATAACTTAAATTTTACCTGTTTAAGTCTAAAAGGCATTACAATTCTTTTATTAACTGACATTTTGCTAGTCCCGATATCTTTACAAACTAATTTTGTTTGCATATATAAACGTAAATTTCGTTATTTGATAAAAAAATTAGCAAAATGGAAATTGGATTTGTGCTACTCATTGCCGCTATAATTGGATTCATTCTTTTATTTATCGATCACAGAAGAATTTCTAAGAAACTCGAAAACGCTCTTGCTGAAAAAAACAAGCAAAGTTTAGAACTTGCCAAAGTTGAAGAACGATGTGATAATATTTTTGCAGAAAAAAGTAATATAACCGCTTTTTTGAAGCAAGAAACGGAGAGATTACTTATCGAATTGCAACACGAAAGACAAAAATTGGCAGAAGTTAACCAGGCTTTGGAAAGTGCAAGAACTTATTATAAAACTCAACAAGAAAAAATTAATGATCAAAAAGCTGAAATAGAAACTCTGCAGCTTAAATTCAATAAAGAATTTGAATTAATAGCCGGAAAGATATTGGACGAAAAAACACTTCGTTTTACAGAAGTTAATAAATCAAATCTCGATCAGCTAATCAATCCTTTAAAAGAAAATATAAAAGCCTTTGAAGAAAAGGTGGAAAAAGTTTACAAAGCTGAATCTGACGAGAGGAATGTGTTGAAAGGGGAATTGGGGAAATTAATAGAACTAAATCGTCAAATAAGCCTGGAAGCACATAATCTGACAAAAGCCCTGAAAGCAGATACTAAAAAACAGGGAAATTGGGGGGAGTTTGTATTAGACAGGATTCTTGAATTATCTGGTCTTGTAAATGGTGAATCATTTATTAAACAAAGCAGCTTTACGGATGATAATGGAAACCGACTACAGCCTGATATTGTAATTACACTGCCTGACAATAAACATATCATTGTTGATTCTAAAGTTTCCCTGATTGCTTACGAGCGATTGATAAACTGCGATAGTGATGAAGACCGGATTATTCACTTAAATGATCATATTTTATCGCTTAAAACTCATATTAAAGGCCTAAGTAATAAAAATTACAGTGACTTGTATCGGGTAAATTCCCCCGATTTTGTGTTGCTTTTTGTTCCTATCGAATCATCATTTGCTGTTGCTGTACAACACGACGTCGAACTGTTCGAATTTGCATGGAGTAAACGTGTTGTTATTGTAACTCCTTCTACATTATTAGCCACTTTAAAAACCATAGCTTCTATCTGGAAACAGGAACAGCAAACCAGGAATGCTATTGATATTGCTACAAAAGCCGGAGCGCTTTACGATAAATTTGTTGGTTTTATTAACGACCTTAAAAAAGTGGGCGACAATCTTGACAAAGCAAAAGATTCTTATTCTGAAGCCTTTTCTAAATTATCATCCGGTAACGGAAATTTAATTGGCAGAGTTGAAAATTTAAGGAAATTAGGGGCTAAAACAAATAAACAGATTGATGAAAAATTTATAGTAGAAGATTAGCCATCAAACAACGCAGACAGCGTTTAGAACGCTGTCTGCGTTGACCATCTTTTATTTTAACGAATTCCAGCCCTGAGCCTTTAAAGGATGCGAATTATTAGATCTGGAGATAATATTCATTCCTGCCGATTTCTCTGTTATATGCCCGATTATACTTATATCAGGATTATTTCTAATCTTTTCAAAAGCAGATTGCGGAACCGTAAACAGTAATTCATAATCTTCACCACCACTTAAAGCACAAGTTGTCGGATCTAAATTGAATTCCCTGGCTGTATCATATGTCATAGGATCAATCGGTAATTTATCTTCATATAAATTACATCCCTTTTCAGACTGGGTACAAATATGTATTATCTCGGATGATAAACCATCCGAAATATCAATCATAGATGTTGGTTTAATTTCTAATTCTTTTAAAATCAGTATAATATCTCTTCTGGCTTCTGGCTTTAGCTGGCGTTCTATAATATAATCCTTACCTTCCAGATCAGGTTGAATTTGTGGATTTTCAAGATATATTAATTTTTCCCTTTCTAATAGTTGTAAACCAACATATGCTGCACCTAAATCACCGGAAACGCATATCAGGTCGCCTTCATTAGCAGTATTTCTATAACAAATATCTGCTTCATCGGCATACCCAATACTCGTTACACTTATTACCAATCCTTGTTTCGAGGCCGATGTATCACCACCGACAAGGTCTATTTTATATTTATCACAGGCTAATAAAATCCCTGAATATAATTCTTCAACCGCTTCAATAGGAAATTTACTTGATAAGCCTAACGATACTGTAATCTGACTGGCCATACCATTCATTGCATAAATATCGCTAAGATTTACCTGTACGGATTTATATCCTAAATGCTTCAGGGGAGTGTAGGCTAGATCAAAATGAATTCCCTCTAAGAGAAGATCTGTAGATATTAACATTTTCTTACCAGAAAAATCAAGAACTGCAGCGTCGTCGCCCGCACCCTTAATAGTGGAATCTTGAGTTAATATGATATTCTTTGTAAGATGATCTATTAATCCAAATTCTCCTAAATTACTAATATCTGTTTTTTCTATATTTTCAAACACGGTGTTTAATTCAAAAGTTAAAATTCAAAAGTTAAAATTACCTAACGTCTGAAAAAATTAAATTCATAAAAATTGTATTTCACTGAATAAGGAACTAATTACCCTTTAAAAGAGGGCTTATAGTCCCAATCTAGCAGATATCTCCAACATTCTTTCAATTGGCAACCTTGCTCTTCTAATTACATCCATGGGAATGGTAATTTCCGGCTGTTCATTTTTCATACACAAGTACAATTTTTCAAGTGTATTTCTTTTCATATGTGGACAATCATTACAAGCACAACTATTGTTTGGCGGAGCTGGAATAAACACTTTATCTGGATTTGCTTTTTCCATTTGGTGAATAATTCCACTTTCGGTGGCAACTATAAATTCTTTAGCCGGATTCTCAATAGTGTATTTTAATAATCCTGTTGTTGAGCCAATATAATCTGCCATTTTTAATACAACATCTTCACATTCCGGATGTGCAATAAACTTAGCTCCAGGATGTTGCTCTTTTAATTTAGAAATACGTTGCATTGAAAATATCTCGTGAACCATGCATGCTCCATTCCATAAAACTAAATCTCTGCCTGTTTTTTTAGCTACATACGCTCCCAAATTTTTATCCGGTCCAAATATTATTTTCTGATCTTTTGGTAAGCTTTCAACAATTTGTATTGCATTAGATGAAGTACAAACAATGTCGCTTATCGCTTTTAATTCCGCAGAACAGTTCACATAAGTAATCACCAGATGATCAGGATACTTCTCCTTAAACTTTGCAAACAAGTGCGGTGGACAACTATCTGATAAAGAACATCCTGCCTTTAAATCAGGTAATAAAACCTTTTTCTCCGGCGATAATATTTTAGCTGTTTCAGCCATGAAGTGTACTCCTGCAAACACAATAACATCGGCATCAGTCTTTGCAGCCTGTTGCGATAAACCGAGACTATCCCCGATATAATCGGCAATGTCCTGGATATCCGGCTCCTGATAATAGTGCGCAAGAATAACCGCATTCTTTTCTTTTTTTAATTTTTCTATTTCATCAAACAGATCCAGAGTGGGATCAATAGGTTCATCAATAAAACCCTTCACATTTATTTCAT
The DNA here is from genome assembly GCA_965650335.1 of uncultured Pedobacter sp. Lineage (GTDB taxonomy): Bacteria > Bacteroidota > Bacteroidia > Sphingobacteriales > Sphingobacteriaceae > Paradesertivirga. Next base: position 4,264 of record CBFGOI010000084.1, read on the forward strand.
CAAACATATCCATTTCTAACACTTCAATAAAATATAATTATTCTATATATAAAGATTCTTATTGTTTATTAGGATGTTAGTAATGTGAAGAAGATTTGAAACTTAATAATGAATATTTTGTTTTAAAGCTTTTCTCCACAACTTATCCACAGAGCAAGACATTTAATTAATTGAAAAATAAGGCTTTAAATTTTGCCTTATTTTTCTGTATATTTTATACCGTGTATTACTTTGTATTAGTAAAACGTTAACAACCTTCTAATATGGTGCTGAAAACTTTCTTAGAACTAGCCCGTTTTCTTAATAAATTGAGAAATTGAATTAGTTATTAGAAAACGTTAACACTTTATATACAAAATTAACATCTTTACAGCGTTTTCTCCACATTCGTTATTATAAGATTACATTCAATTAAATATTTATTAAATGAAGGATGTTGATTTCCTGGTTGTAGGTTCTGGAATTGCTGGTTTAAGTTTTGCTCTTAAAGCTGCTAAACACGGTAAGGTTCTGATACTTACAAAAGCTAATGAAGATGAATCGAACACTAAGTATGCCCAGGGTGGGGTTGCTGTTGTTGTGGATAAAGAGGATTCTTTTGATAAACATATTGAGGATACTTTGATTGCAGGTGATGGATTATGTGATAAAAAGATTGTAGAACTTGTTGTTAAAGAAGGACCTGATCGTATTCAGGAGATAATTGATTACGGTACCAATTTCGATACCACCCAACAGGGAATGTACGATCTGGCGAAGGAAGGTGGTCATTCTGAGAGCCGTATCCTGCACTATAAGGATATTACAGGGTTCGAGATTGAGAGGGCTCTTTTAGAAAAGATACATAGCAATCCTAATATTGAGATACTAACACATTATTTCGCGGTTGAGTTAATTACTCAGCATCATCTTGGTCAGTTTGTTGGTAAGCGGTCTGATGATATTAATTGTTATGGGATTTATGCGTTGAATACTCACACAAATTCTGTGGAAAAATTTCTTTCGAAAGTTACTGTGATGGCTTCAGGTGGCGCCGGACATATCTATTCGAATACTACCAATCCAGTAATTGCAACAGGCGATGGCATTGCGATGGTTTATCGTGCAAAAGGAAAGGTTAGAAATATGGAGTTTATACAGTTTCATCCAACGGCATTGTATAAACCCGGCGAATATCCTTCGTTCTTAATTTCAGAAGCTGTACGAGGTTTTGGTGGGATACTCAGGGATAGTAAAGGTAATGAGTTTATGGATGCATATGATCCTAGAAAATCATTGGCGCCAAGAGATATTGTTGCCAGGGCTATCGATTCTGAAATGAAAAAATCGGGTGATGATTTTGTTTTTCTTGATATTACACACCGGTCTAAAGATGAGATTCTTTCGCATTTTCCTAACATTTATGCTAAATGCTTAAGTATTGGTATAGATATGACGAAGGATTATATTCCGGTAACTCCTGCTTGTCATTATATGTGTGGAGGTATATTAGTAGACGATTACGGCAGGACATCGATCAATCGGCTGTATGCTTGTGGTGAGTGTTCGTCTACAGGTTTACATGGGGCAAATCGTTTAGCTTCTAATTCTCTTTTAGAGGCTACGGTATTTGCGCATCGCATTTATTTGGATGCATTGAATGTATTTGAGAATGTTCTGATTCCAGACAATATTCCCGAATGGGATGAAACAAATACACAGTTATCAAACGAAGATATTTTGGTTACACACAATCTTCGCGAGACCCAAAAGATAATGAGCGATTATGTTGGGATTGTTAGGTCGGATTTTAGACTTGAGCGAGCGATGCGCCGTCTTGGCTTACTTTATACTGAAACAGAAGATTTTTATAAGAAGACTAAATTATCAGTTAAGCTGTGCGAGCTAAGAAACGTAATCCAAACAGCTTATATAGTAATTAAGTCAGCCATGATCCGCAAAGAAAGTAGGGGTTTGCATTATACAACAGATTATCCGGAACATATGGAAAATCCTGTTGATACTATATTTTAGGTTTTTTAATTGCTCAACTGTTTTTGAATTTATAATTATTTAAATATGCCACTGATTTTGCCAGTTAAAGGAAAATATCCAAAATGGGGTTCCGATTGTTTTATTGCCGAGAATTCAACAATCGTGGGAGACGTGGTTATGGGAGATAATTGCTCAGTTTGGTTCAACACTGTAATAAGGGGTGATGTGAATGCTATTCTAATAGGTGATAATGTGAATATTCAGGATGGCGTGGTCATCCATTGTACCTATCTGAAAGCGGCTACCACCATTGGTACGAATGTATCTATTGGACATAATGCTTTGGTTCACGGATGCACATTAAAGGATAATGTTTTAGTGGGCATGGGAGCCATTGTTATGGACCATGCCGTAGTTGAGGAATTTACAATTATTGCTGCAGGTGCTATAGTATTAGAAAATACCGTTTGTGAGTCCGGTTATATTTATGCTGGTAGTCCGGCAAGGAAGATTAAACCAGTTTCTGATGAGCAGCGTGAATTATTGAAGCGTTTGCCTAATAATTATATTATGTATTCTAAGTGGTTTACTCAGCCTTCGGAACAGTAATTTTTTGCTCTATATCGAAATTAGCTCGTAAAGATATTTCTTCCTGATAATTCCATACCTTCTCAGGTTGTTTTTTCTCTTTGATGTTTCCTGTGTCCCATTTACCATTTTTATTCTCATCGTAAATAATTCGTACATAGTATTTTCCGATAGACATCATGGGGTAAGTCAATGTGGTATTTTTCCTGATTATGTCGCTCTTAATTATCTTATCCTCTGGGTTCAAGACTTGAAGTAAATAAGTTTTCGAGGTATCAGGCACCGTTAAAATAATTGATAGCACGCCGTAATTATCTTCAGAATCTTTAACAAACTGTTTGCTGTATGGCTTATTTGTTCCGCCAAATGTTCCTGTTAAACCTCCTTCAGCTATAGTAATAATATATTGCTTTTCATCGCGCCAGGGATACTTAAAAATGATTCTCCGGGTTGATAAACTATCTCTCGATACTCTTAGTCCGTTAACCGGTACAGAGTCTTGTAATAAGGTTATTTTTTTTCCGTCTATTAGCGATATAGGCGCGGATGCAAGGACAGCTACATCCGTCCCGGGCCTTAATCTACCTGCTGAAATATTATCGGTGATTGTTAAATCCCGGGTATAAGAGTCTCGTTTATTTCGGCGAATTATTACTGTATCAATATTTTTTTTATTGTCTTGAATGGCAACTGCTATAGAATCAAACTCCATCGACTGTGTCCAAACGTAGGCTGTGTCATTGGTCGAAGAAAATTCTGTTATTTTCGTGCTATTTAAAGCTTCTGGTTGTAGTATTTGTATTCCAGGTTTCTGTAGTTGTTTATTAAAGAAGAATGAAATACGAGCGTCTTTTTCGATTTTTCTGTCTACTAATCTAAAGTCTTTTGGTTGCTCTTTAAAAAGCTCCAGCTCGATTCCGGTGGTATCTTTTGTGAGGACGATGGGAGCAGATAAAAAGCCCACTTCTTCGTTTGTTGAATTGTATATCTTATCACCACCTTTTTCGTTCAATGCGTATAAATTATACCGGCCTTCTCTCAAATATTTTAAACTGAAATTTCCGGATGAGTCGGTGGTTGTAAATATACTTGCTCGTTTTTTACCAAATAGAGAATCTTGAGACGTGGGTAATATAAAAACTGTAGCGTCCAAAACTCCTTCCTTAGTCAATGTGTTTTTAACATTTCCTGTTATCGATAACGAATCAATTTTGTTCCCCGTCGCAAACACATACATATAGTTTTTTAAAACGTTACCCTCATTATAATCTGCGATAGCATTTCCAAAATTGATCGTATAAGTTGTACTGTCTTGTAAAGGTTCTTGAAACTGGATGTTAAGTATTTTTTTTTTGACTTTGAAAACGGGGGCCTTTTCCATGGCCGGCGAAACGCTAATTTCTTTGAACTCGTTTGTAAGTTTAAAATATTCGTTAAACTCTATATTTATTCGATCCTCTTTAAAGCTCGTCGTGAAATTTTTTGGACTCTCTTTCAATATCTTTGGTGCAACACTATCTCTTGGACCTCCTGTCGGATGTTGTATACTCGCACATCCAAAAAACTGACTTAAAAAGAAGACTATTCCTATGTAGGCGCACGGAATTAGGGGCTTTATTATATTTCGCATTTAGAAGCGTTTTAAGCGATTTTGTTCAATTTTGGAAGATTACCATCAAATGTAAATATTTTAAGCTTATATCTGATTTATTTAAGTCATCGATGATTTTTGTTAACTTATTGTAAATCAGAAACTTATGTATTATTTGCCTAAATGTACCATCAGTACCGAAATATCTGATGGAGAAACACCTGAAATCCGCGATGCTTGCCCTAAAGTTCGGGGCTTAATTTTTAATAGTTTTTCTCTCGCTTCTTTTGAAAGTGAAACGAGGGTTTGATAATTAAAAGACGGATTGATCTCCTGATCTTCCATCCGTTTCATCTTATTGACGATCTCCATCTCCTTTTCAAAATAGCTTTCGTACTTAACTTTTATTTCCGACTGTTCGACAGTTTCCTTGTCGTAATCCTTTAAAAGATCATCGAAGGATTTGCTTGCTCTTCTGAGATCTTTTATAGATATCTGTGGGCGGGAAAGTATCTGAAACATTTTCACATTTTGGTTGATTGGACTTGAACCCAGCTCTTCAAGAACAGAGTTAATCTCCGATGGTTCTATTGATGTTGCTTTTAAATGCTTTACAATCTTGTCTGAATCCGAGACTTTTTTGCGCACCTTTTCCAGTCGCTCATCGTTTATCAATCCAAGTTCATATGCAATCGGACTAAGTCTGATGTCAGCATTATCCTGCCTTAATAGTAATCTATGCTCAGCCCTCGATGTGAACATTCGGTATGGTTCCTCAGTCCCTTTCGTAACTAAGTCATCTATTAAAACGCCTATGTACGATTCAGAGCGCTTCATTATCAGTTCATGTTTATCATGAATCTTTTGATGTGCATTGATGCCAGCTATAAAACCTTGACTGGCTGCCTCTTCATATCCCGTGGTGCCGTTTATTTGGCCGGCAAAGAAAAGGTTTTTTACGAGCTTGGTTTCAAGCGTGAGACCTAATTGTGTAGGTGGAAAAAAGTCATACTCGATTGCATACCCTGGTCTGAACATCTTTGCATTTTCGAAGCCAGGTATTAATCTCAAGGCCTTATTTTGTACGTCTTCTGGCAACGAAGTAGAGAACCCATTTACATAAATCTCGACGGTGTTCCATCCCTCGGGTTCGACAAATATCTGGTGTCTTTCTCGTTCAGCAAAGCGATTGATTTTGTCTTCGATGGATGGGCAGTATCTGGGTCCTAAACCTTTGATTCTTCCGGTAAACATTGGGGACTTTTCGAAGCCTTCTTTTAACGTATCATGTACTTCTGAATTGGTATAAGTAATCCAGCAGCATCTTTGTTTTTTTGGGATATCTACATTCGTATAAGAAAATCGCCCGCCTTCTTCGTCTCCCCATTGTTCTTCCATTTTAGAGTAGTCGAGGCTCCTTCCGTCCACCCTTGGAGGCGTTCCGGTTTTCATCCGCCCCGATTCAAATCCCAGTTCCACCAGTTGCTCCGTTAAGCCTGTAGAAGATTTCTCTGCGGTTCGGCCGCCTCCAAACTTCTTTTCACCAATATGTATCAAGCCATTTAGAAACGTTCCATTGGTTAAAATCACCGCATCTGCTTCAATTGGGATGCCCAGAGAGGTTACAACTCCCGTTACTTTATCTCCTTTTACTGTGATTTCTTTTACGGTATCTTGCCAAAAATCTACGTTCGGGATACCCTCCAGAGCCAGTCTCCATTCTTCAGCAAAACGCATTCTGTCTGTCTGCGCTCTCGGGCTCCACATAGCTGGACCTTTGGATAGATTAAGCATTCGGAATTGAATCATAGATTTGTCTGTGATTATACCTGAATAGCCACCCATCGCGTCGATTTCTCGCACTATTTGTCCTTTTGCAACACCACCCATAGCTGGATTGCAACTCATTTGAGCGATCGTGCCCATATTCATTGTAATGAGTAAGACTGATGATCCCAGGTTTCCCGCGGCCGCAGCCGCCTCGCAGCCTGCGTGCCCTGCTCCCACTACTATTATGTCGTATTTTTTAAACATATATTTTGATGTTCCACGTGGAACAATTTATGCAATGTTCCACGTGGAACGTTATTGTTCTTTAAGTTCTATTAATTCTAACCAACGAAACGTGTTGCTGTCTACCTTATTCTTTTGCTCTTCTATCTCTTTAGAAATTTCAATTAGCTTAAGATGATCAGTTGTGTTATTTAGTTGGCTGGTTAATTGTTTGATACTGCTTTCTAGCTCGGGGATTTCTATTTCAAGAGACTCTAGTTCTTTCTGCTCTTTGAAACTTAATTTGCTCTTAACTGGCTTTTCGGTTTTATCAACTTCTGTTTTCGGTTGGACTGGCTTCTTAGCTTCTTCCTCTTTTTCAAGTCTGTAGTCTGTGTAATTTCCAGAATATATATCTACAAAGCCCTCGCCTTCTAATATGAAGAGCTGGTTGGTTAATCTATCCATTAAATACCTATCGTGAGAAACCAGCAATAGAACCCCACTGTATTTCTCAAGAAATTCTTCAAGAACGTTTAAGGTGTCAATGTCTAAATCATTCGTGGGCTCATCCAATATCAAGAAATTTGGGTTCTGCATTAAAACTCGCATCAAATGGAGTCTTTTCTTTTCACCCCCACTTAATTTGGATACCACATTATGTTGTTTTGCAGGAGGGAAAAGAAAATGTGTTAATAATTGCGAAGCCGTTAAGGTCTTGCCGTCTGCCATGGTTATATATTCGGCAACATTCTTAACAATATCAATTACTCTTTCACTTTCATCGAACTCTAATCCTGACTGCTTGTAATATCCGAACTGAGTTGTCTCACCTGCAATAACTTTTCCAGAGTCAGGTTTAATGGTGCCCGTAATTAAATTCAAAAAGGTTGATTTTCCACTTCCGTTTCTACCGGCTACCCCAATCTTATCACCTTTTTTAAAGGTATAGCTAAAGTTTGTGATTATCGGTTTGTGATTATAGCTCTTGGAAATGTTTTCTATCTCAAGGATTTTATTGCCCTGACGAGCCACTTTTGTGCTTAATTCGATCAGCTGAGTGTCTTTGCCCCCCTTGGTTTTATTCTCCAGTTCGTAAAAAGAATCAATTCTTGATTTGGATTTGGTAGTTCTCGCTTTTGGCATTCTACGCATCCATTCCAACTCTTTCTTCAAAAGATTTCTGTTCTTCTGTAGAGATGCTGCATCATCTGCTTCGCGCTCAGCCTTCCTTTCCAGGAAATAGCCATAATTTCCCTGGTAGTGGTATAGCTTTCGATTCTCTAATTCCAGTATGTGGTTGCAAACATTATCGAGAAAGTATCTGTCATGGGTTACCATAATTAGAGTCTTTTGTCCCGTGGTGAGAAAACTTTCCAGCCATTCGATCATTTCAATATCCAAGTGGTTTGTGGGTTCATCCAGAATGAAAACTTCCGGATCGTCGATAAGAAGTTTCGCTAGAGCCAGTCGCTTCCGCTGTCCGCCAGAAAGACTTCTTATTTCTTGTTCAAGATGTGTGATTGACAATCTTTGAAGAATCGTCTTGATCTGATACTCATATTCCCATGCATTTGCTTCGCTGAGTTGATGAGTAATATCTTCCAAAGCTTTGCTATCGGCTTCCGGGTTCTCAATTAATTCCTCATATTTCCGGATCAACTGTTGTTGCTGATTATCCAGACTGTAAATAAAATCAACGATAGTTTTATGACCAGAAAAGTCGGGATCTTGTTCCAAATATCCTACATGAAGGCCCTTTGCTTTAACAACTTTACCTTCATTTGGCTTAAGTCTTTCTGCAAGTATACGTAGTAAAGTCGTTTTTCCAGAGCCGTTTATTCCTACTAAGGCCATGCGTTGGCCCTTAGCTATTCCTAAGGTCAAATCCTTAAACAGCCAGTTATCATTAAAAGCATGACCTAATTGTTCTCCTGATAATATACTCATGCTAATTGTTTTATTATGTCTGAAGGATACGTGTGAATTCCTTCTTCGTTTTTAAATGTTTGATTGATCATTGCCTTTGCTATCGTAATAGCTTGTGTACTTTTATATTTTTTTAAACTGCCTATCAATAAAAGATTGATGATTTTCATGATCGAAATCGCTAGCTTTTCCATTGGTCGATTTTCTTTCCTCTTCCCAGTAAGCAGGGATGGTTGATATATATGGATTGAACGGAAAGGAATCTTTTTAACATCCTGCTCTGTTTCTCCTTTTAGCCTATTATAAAATATGCTGGAACTTGGGTCCGCCCCGATGGCGGAGATTAGATGAAATTGGGAGACCTTATTTGCCGAAGCTAGCTGTGCTAAAGTTACTGGATAATCATGATCTACTTTTCTGTAATCAGCTTCATCCGGAGTCTTGGCTTTTGTCGTTCCTAAACAACAATATAATGCATCGCCGAATAGTTCCTTTTTAATATCTTCAAGCGAATCAAAATTCGTGGGTATTTGTACTAACTTTAGGTTGGAGACAGGCAAAGCTTTTCTTACTAACGCTACAACTTCGCCAATCTTATCGTTTTCTAACAGAAGATCTATAAGTTCACTGCCAATAAGTCCGCTTGCGCCTGCTATAATAACTCGTTTCAAAATTTACGTGCCTAAAACGCACAAAAATAAGGATTTATTAGCTTGGTATAACTATTGTATGTTTAAACATCTATTTAAATGAGATAGGGATGAAACTATCTTAATGCGGATAGATAGAAATACTAAATCATTCAAATTTTATTTATGAAGACGATTGTTCATAAAGCAGAAGAAAGAGGCTTCGCTGATCATGGTTGGTTAAAAGCAGCTCATTCATTTAGTTTTGCAGGATATTACAACCCTGCTAAAACGCACTTTGGTCTCTTGAGAGTGTTAAACGATGATATTGTCGCTCCAGGGATGGGTTTTGGCACACACGGGCACGATAATATGGAAATTGTGACTATCCCCTTAAAAGGGATCTTGGCACACAAGGATAGTTTAGGTTCGGAAGGGAAAATTGAGTTTGGTGAAGTGCAGATAATGTCTGCAGGCAGTGGCATTCAGCACTCAGAGTTTAATGGATCTCTTACCGATGAAGTTAATTTGCTTCAAATATGGGTATTTCCTAAAGTTCGAAATATTCCTCCCCGGTATGATCAAAAAAGATTTGATCCGGAAAAGGGGCATAATAAGCTTCAGCTGCTAGTTTCTCCGGAAGAGAGTGCAGAGACTATGTGGATAAATCAGGACGCATACTTTTCTTTAGGAGATTTTGATGCTGGAAAGCAGGTTGAATATGCTATCAAACATCAGGGAAACGGGGCATACTTGTTTGTAGTTGATGGAGATGTTCAGGTCGAAGGACATGTCTTGAAAGCAAAGGACGCAATGGGAATACTTGATACCAATAATTTCGATTTTAAGGCCGAAAGCAAGGCGAAAGTTTTGATAATTGAAGTTCCGATGGAATAGTGAAACAAGGTTGTAAGGAAGGTCAGAAATCTCTTAAAGCAAGGTGTTGATCCTCTTTTTCCGTCATTAAATTCTTGTCGAACTTAGTCTTGTCTTTATATCCGATAAGGTGGAGCGTTCCGTGGATAATAACCCGATGGAGCTCATCTTTTTCGGCTACTTTATACTTAGCGGCATTTTCCCTGATGCGATCAATACTGATAAAGATATCGCCAATTATTAGCTCAGGCGATTCACTATTATCAAACGTGACTATATCCGTAAACGTGTCGTGATCAAGATATTGCTTGTTGATTTCAAGAAGGTAAGTATCACTACAGAATATTAAATTAAGTTCCCTTAATTTTTTACCTTCAGAGCGGATGGTATTTCGGATCCAGTTCCGGACCTTATTCTTTTCTTTTAATATAAAGGAGATATCTTCAGAGAAAAAATGAATTGGCAATTGGCTCATTAAACTTTAAAGTGTAGTTCAACTTCGTTGCCTTTCAAATTAAAGATGCACTGGTCTGCCAGGTGTTTGATAATAAATACTCCTCTTCCTGTCAGATTTTCCAGATTTTCAGGGGCTGTGGGATCGGGCAGGCGATTGTAATCAAAGCCTTCACCTTCATCTGCTACGGTAAATTGCAGGCGTTTCCCAGACTGTACTTCAAGATTAATATAAACCTTTTTATTTTCGTCTTGCTTGTTGCCATGAACAATTGCATTTATTGTCGCCTCACTCAGGCAAGTCAGCATATTGGCATAGGTGTCATCACCAATGTGATATTCATCTTTTAGTGTATCTACAAAGTTTTCTACAGAGGTTATGCTTTCAACCTTCGAAGGTAATTGTAATGTATATAACACGGTGTCGTCTGACATATCTACGCGATTCGTGATCATAGATTATTTAGTATTTAAAAGTCTAAAATAGTCACCTACTTTCAATTTATAAAATGAATTGAGTGCAGGTGGTACAGTTTTTAATAATTCTAGCTCGCGTTGTTTAATTTTATTAAACTCTTCAAGTACAATTTTATAGTTCGGAGCTTGATCTCTACCTTTTTTGCTTTCTCGTTGTGTGTCCAATTCGCGTTCTCGCTCTGCCTTTTCGGCGTCCAGCAATTTAGTTAATATATCCTGTTGTCTAATTAACGTCTCTTGTTGGATTTTCTTGTTTACGAGATCAGTTTCGGTTTGTTCCATTTCTTTTGTCAATTTCTCAAGATTGCCCAAACTCCCCTTGCCATCTTTATTCATCTCCCGATTAATATCTTGTAAGGCCTGCCTGATTAATTGCTGTTCACGTGCCATGCGAGCCATTTGCTCACTCATTTGTCCTTTCCCCTGACTTTGTTGCCCCTGGCCAGGCTTTTGCCCCTGCTGTTGCATTTGTTGCCTTGCCTTTTGCATATTTTGGTTCAACTTTTCCTGCATTTTACTTAATTCGGATAAGCTTTGGCTCTTTCCTTTGCCTTTTCCCTTGCCTTGCTTGGCATTTTTCATGGCCTGTTGCATTTGCTGTTCCACTTCACTAAGCATTAAAGCCAGATTGTTAATTGAAGTCATCGCATACTGCTGATTTCTATTTGCTTCGCTTGTCCGTCTTTCAGCAAGTTGTTGTAAAGCAAAGTCAATATTGGTGTTTATTGTTTGGATTTCTTTATTAATTACTGATTCAATTTGTGGAACCTGCCTGCTTAAAGAATAGAGGCTATCCTGAACCATTTTAAGATTATCCTTGATGTCTTTCTGCTTTTGTGTAAGTTTCACATAATTAGGGTCATTTAAGGAAGTGCCCTTTAGATCCTGCATTACTTTTTCCTGTTCGAAAGATGATGTTAAAAGGTTTGAGAGTATCTCGCGAAGGTTTTGCATATTCACTTCCATCTGTTGCATTTCACCTTCCTGTTGCATTTGCTCCATCTTCTTTGCGAGATTCTTCATTTCCGCTGCAGCTTTTTTCTGACTTTCTGCAGCTTTCTTCGTGTTCTTCTGCTCGAGATTCTTGCTGCTTTCTTCCTGTTGTTCTTCGATCTGTTCTTCTTCCTTTTCGGTATTCTCTAAGCTATTCTTTTCCTCAAGCTCGTCATTTTTCTGTTTAAGCTCTTTTAAATCTTTTTGCAGATTATCAAAGTCTTTCTGCAGCTGCTCCTGTTGTGATTTAAGTGCTTCCGAATTTGGGTTTTTCTTCTCACTTTGTTCGCTGAGCTTTTCTTGCTTCTGTGCTTGTTCTTTTAACTTATCAATAGCATTTGCAAGCTTTTGATCAAACTCAAGCTGCTTATACAACTCTAAAATTCGGTCTAGTTCTTTCTGCAAAGTTTTATTGTCCACCTGCATTTTTGATAGCTCCTGCTGAGTTAGATTTTTATTATTCTGTTCAAGCAGTTTCTCAATATTTTTTAAAAGTTCCCTGGTTTTTTCGTCCAGTACATTATTAAACAGATCTTCTATTTGTTTTTGCTTTTCCAGAATTTCCTGGGGCTGATTTTGAATGTCTTGTTGTTCAAGTAACTTTTGTTTGTTGTCCTTTTTGATTTCGTTGACCAGATTTTCAAGAGTCTTTTGTTTCTCTAATAATTTTTCAACCTGGTTCTTTTCTTCAAATGAAAGGGTCTTTTTATTTATCAGATCTTGTGTTAAACGCTTTGCATCGCGTTCAATTTGTCCCGCTTGACGGATGGCTTGCTCCATTTTTTGCTGAACAGCTTTTGAGGATTGTTCAATATTTCGTTCCGCTTCTGCTTGTGTAGGGAGTTTCAATGTTCTTACAACAGAGCGGCTGGCTTTGGGGCCATTAATGCCATCGTTGTCCACAACTTCAAAATAATATTCAACTTGTTGACCGGGTTCAGCATTCGCTTCCTTTATATCCCAAACATAGAAAAAGTTACTTTGCAAAGCATTTTTGTCAAAAGCGATAGCTTTAGAAAACGACTTTGTTGTCTTATTTCCATCCAGGATTTTATAATGAAACCTTAAAGACGAGAATCCATAATCATCACTTACCTGACCAACGAAATACAACATTTTTTTATTTACAGAATCGGGACGCTCATTTACCTGTATACCGGGATTTAAATCGGGGATAACTTTAATAGTATAACTCGCCTGGTCGCTTGTTTTTACATCATGATTTAAGGGCTTAGCTGTGAAGCCTGTATTTTGTAGCGCTTTGTATGAGAAATTAAATTCGTTCTCAGTTGAAGGCCTTATATTGATGTTTTGCTTTCCAAGATTTATCTGAATAGAGCTGGCATTACCGGTTTTAAATTTCCAATTAATCGTAGTTCCCACAGGTACGGTTAGGTCGCCGGAATTGCTGATTGTTTCGCTCCTTCTGCCAATATAAGCGGGATAGTTTAACACTACATCAAAATTTAACAGAGTGGGTCTGCGCTTAACATCGATTATATATGTATTCGAAGAAAATTCTCCTGCTGTCAATCGTATCTTTTTTGTGTTCTGGAGATTTCGGAATGTATAATTAAAACGGATAATGTTTTCTTTTTCGAGTTTAAACGTGTTAGCACCGTCTTCCAAATAAATATCCTGCGGAATTTCATTTCCGGTCATCTTTATCTGCAACTCAAAATCATCACCCTGAACGGAAGACAGATCTTTGTTTAGTATGACAAATTCAAAAGGCGCTTTTTTAATAAATTTTTTATCATGTTTTAGAAGGCGTTCTGTGCTTTCAGAAAAAATGGAAGGGGAGGCTGCACTTATGAAAAGAATTATCGCCAAAGGAGGTAAGGCGTATTTTAAATATTTTCGATTATCATTAAGCCGAATGGCCGAGGTGAATGGAATCGGCTTTAAATCGTCAATTTTTTGATTGATACTTGCTTCGATTAAGCTCTTTTGGTAATGATTTTCATCAGCAAGTTTTTTTAGCTGTAAAGTGTTCAGCAATTTATCCTTCACATGCACAAAATGCCGCCCGATTATCTCAGAAGCTTGCTCATGCGAAATATGTTTTCCCAGGTTATAGAAAGACAAAAGGGGGATAATAATCCAGTTAGCCAGGATTGTTCCATTTAAAAGCAGGAAGCTATAAAACAGAATTGTGCGGATTAGCGGCGAAAAGTTTCCAAAATATTCTGCTAGAGTAACAACCAGATAACTCGCTAAAAAAGATGCTGTAAGATATATAAGGCCTCTTACTACTTTATTCAAATAGTATTTCCTTATAAATTCATCGATTTTATGGATGAGATAAGAATAGTTATTGTTTGAGAGCATAATAACATTCCGCTTATAGGTCATGAAATTAACGAAATTTCATGACAAATTGTATTTCAAGCGAATTTGTTATGTGTTATCCTTTAAAGAAGCATGCAGCCAGCCACCGTAGTAAATGCAGTTTCGTCAATAAGTATTGCACCTCCATTAGCTCGCAATTCCTCGTAAGTATCGAATACAATCGGTGAAGCGGTTTTAATGGTAATATTGACAATGTCATTTAATCCGGCTTGCTCAATGTTCTCGTGTCTTGCAAGAGTATTAACATCCAGCTTATAATTTATTTCCTTAACTATACAGCGTACGGTTTTGCCGTGTACCTGTATAAGATATTTATTCCCAGGAGTTAAGGGTTTGGTATCCATCCAGCAAATTACCGCTTCCAGTTCCTGCGAAACTTTAGGCATGCTAGATCTGTTCACAATAACGTTTCCACGGTTTACATCGATATCGTCTTTTAGGCGGATAACTGCACTTTGCGGAGCGAACGCTTCAGCAACTTCTTCGCCGTTGATTTCTACTGCTTCAATTTCAGAATCGATTCCTTCCGGTAGAATTGTAACCAGATCGCCTTTTTTATAGGTTCCGCTTACAACTTTTCCTGCGTATCCGCGATAATCGTGTAAATCGTCAGACTGAGGTCTGATTACGTATTGAACAGCAAACCTTGGATCTGTATAATTAATGTCGTTCGAAATATTTATTGTTTCTAAGAGATTCAATAACGTTTCACCCGTGTACCATGGAGTATTGACAGATGGCTTAACGATATTATCGCCGTTTAAGGCACTAATCGGAATAAATGTTACATCCTTTATGTTCAGCTGTTCGGCCATTCTCATGTAATCAGCTATGATATCGTTATAAACAGCCTCTGAATAATGCACCATATCCATTTTGTTTACAGTAACAACTACATGAGGAATTGCCAACAATGACGCCAGAATACTGTGACGACGGGTTTGCTCAATAACTCCCTGGCGGGCATCAACTAAAATGATAATTAAATCAGAGTTAGACGCTCCGGTAACCATGTTACGGGTGTATTGAATATGGCCTGGCGCATCGGCAATGATAAACTTGCGTTTCTCTGTATTGAAATATTTATAGGCTACATCGATCGTGATTCCCTGCTCCCGTTCTGCACGTAAGCCGTCGGTAAAAAGGGCTAAGTCTATTTCACCTTCAGATTTATTTTTACTTTGCTTAAGTATGGTTTCAAGCTGATCAACTTTTATAGAATCGGTATCATATAAAAGACGGCCAATTAATGTGCTTTTTCCATCATCAACACTACCAGCAGTTATAAATCGAAGTAAATCCATTTTTTAGGGTATCAAGTATTTAGTACAAAGTATCAAGATGAATATCTAGTGTCCTTAGTCAACTAGCTCACTGTTAACTTTTTATTTATAGTTCGTTTATTATCAGGTGAATGTTTAGCACATAAGGCAGACATTCAGTCTATTAAAAGATATCCGGCACCAGGATTAATACACAAGTCTTGATACTTGATACTAACATCCTGATACTCTCTTTAAAAATATCCGTTCTTTTTTCTGTCTTCCATTGCAGCTTCAGAAACCTGATCATCGATACGGGTTTCGCCGCGTTCGCTGATATTGGTTTTATGAATTTCTGCAACGATATCGTCAATGGTTGAAGCAGTTGATTCCACAGTAGCGGTACAGGTCATGTCTCCTACTGTGCGGTAACGAACTCTTCTCGTTTCGATAATATCGCCTTCATCAATGCGGATGAAAGGAGAAACTGCCACCAGGTATTCGCCATGAACTAATACTTCCCTTTCGTGAGTAAAATATATTGACGGAAGTTCAATTTTTTCGCGTTTGATGTAGTTCCACACATCCAGTTCAACCCAGTTGCTTATCGGAAACACACGAACGTTTTCGCCTTTAGCAATTTTACCGTTATACAGATTCCATAATTCGGGACGCTGTCTTTTTGGATCCCAGGCTCCAAATTCGTCTCTCACCGAGAAAATACGTTCTTTGGCTCTTGCTTTTTCCTCATCTCTTCTGGCTCCGCCGATGCAAGCATCAAAACCAAACTCCTCAATCGTATCCAGTAAAGTATATGATTGTAAAGCATTTCTAGATGCAAATTTTCCGGTTTGTTCCTTTAAGCCTTTTTTCTTAATGGTATCTGCAACGTTTCTTACAATCAGTTTAGCTCCGGTCCTTTCAACTACCTCGTCGCGGTATTTAATTGCTTCCGGAAAATTGTGTCCGGTATCAATATGAACCAAAGGAAAAGGGATTTTTCCTGGTTTAAATGCTTTTAATGCCAGTTGAACTAATGTGATAGAGTCTTTTCCTCCTGAAAATAAAAGTGCAGGGCGCTCAAACTGTCCAGCGACTTCACGCATAATGTGAATTGATTCTGCCTCCAGAAGATCCAGGTAATCTAATTTGTATTGCGACATAATTTCTATTTATGAATGTGCGTGTAAACCACACTCTTTGCTTGCTTTATCTTCCCACCACCAACGGCCTGCCCTAAAGTCATCGCCCGGCATAATTGCACGGGTGCAAGGCTGGCATCCAATACTTACAAACCCTTTATCGTGTAAAGTATTGTATGGAATACCATTTGTATTTATAAAAGACCTTACTTCATCGGTTGTCCAATGCAGTAAAGGATGAAATTTGATAATCCTATTGGTTTCATCGTATTCCAGCATTGGCAAATCATGCCTTTCCGGAGAATGTTCGGCTCTTAAGCCTGTAACCCAAAGTTCATTTCCAGCCAATGCACGTTGCAGAGGTTCTACTTTACGGATATAGCAACAGCCTTTCCTGTTTTCGACCGATTCATAAAAGGAGTTTGGACCTTTTTCGGTAACGAATTCCTGCAGCAATTGCTGGTTTGGATAGTAAGCTTCGATCTTGGCATTGTACATTTCTGTAGTTCTGCTCCATACATAGTAGGTTTCTGTAAACAGGCGACCGGTATCAAGAGTGAAAACCTTTATTGGAATATTATTAGAGAAAATGATGTGAGAAATTGCCTGATCCTCCCAGCTAAAGCTGCTGGAAAAAATAATTTTTCCTGAAAACTCCTTCGCCAATAAAGCAAGAGCTTCCTGAGGAGGCAAATTTTGTATTCTGCCTGATAAATCAGAAATTTTGTTTTTCAGGATCTCCATCATGTTCTTTATTCCCCTATATTAAATTGTATAGTCTATAGAAAAAGTAGGCAAAGATAAGGAGATTTGATATTTTTTACAGGATTAATTTAAAAATTCAATCAGAGGGGGGTAAATTTTAAGTCGTGGCAGCACAGTTAACTTCTTCAGTTATTGTTTCATTTGTAATGCATATCGTGTGAAAGAGCATGTTGGTTGTTATTATTGAATTGACTGCTTGTAACTACTACCTAGGATTTTTTTTCTTATCGCTCTCAATTTTTTTAATACTGTCTTCGGTGGGTAATTCTTCCGGCATTGTGCCTCCTAATTCTTGAATAGTTTGTCGGACTTTTTGTCCTACTTCAAAATGTGTTTGATTTGCTTTTTGTTTTCCTTTGATTTTCTCT
>CBFGOI010000085.1:0-21598 GCA_965650335.1 uncultured Pedobacter sp.
CTAATGCGGACGTTCGTGTCGCTTTAAAGCCTTCTGAAGAAGGTGTTGCGTTGTTAAATCTATACGCAGCTCTTGGCGGCGGCGGTGCTACTAAAAAATTATCCAACGCTAAAGCTGAAACAGCATTAGGATTGGTTGCTAAAGAGTTATCAGCAGCAAAAGGGAAAGCTTTAGTTGTAAGTGGCTCTAATGATATTGCAACTCAAACCATTGTAAACAGTATCAATACTTTATTAGGAAGTTACGGTACTACCATCGATATCGCGAATCCTTCATACCAATATTTAGGTAATGATGCTGATTTTACTGCGTTTGTAGCTGAGATGCAACGGGGAGAAGTAGATGCGGTGTTTTTTCTGGATAGCAATCCAGCCTATAGCTCAATACTTACCAAAGAATTTACTGAAGGATTAAAGAAGGTTAAGTTAAAAGTTTCTTTTGCTGACCGTCTGGACGAAACTGCGGCCTTATGTGATGTTATTGCTCCAATCCCGCATTATCTGGAAACATGGGGTGATTCAAACGCCGTTGCTGGTTATTTTACCATAGTTCAACCGGCAATTAATCCAGTGTATAATACTCGTCAGGCAGAACAAAGTTTATTAATTTGGTCTGATAACCCTATTAAAAATTATTACCAATTCGTAAAAAATAATTGGGAAACCAGTCTTCTTCCTGGCGCAGGGTTAACCTGGAAAGAGCTTTTACAAAAAGGTGTTGTAAATACAACCACAGTTTCTGCACCTGCTACAGGCGTTGGAGCTGCTGCCGTGACTAATTCAAGTTCGGCTTCTCAGGCCATACTTAGCGCTTCGGCTGCTTTATCAAAAGGTGGCGAAAATGCTACCGAGCTTACAATATA
This sequence comes from uncultured Pedobacter sp., assembly GCA_965650335.1. Lineage (GTDB taxonomy): Bacteria > Bacteroidota > Bacteroidia > Sphingobacteriales > Sphingobacteriaceae > Paradesertivirga. The sequence goes on from CBFGOI010000085.1 coordinate 863, forward strand.
TGAGTCGGTTGCTCTGCGCGATGGTAAGCACGCCAATAATGCATGGTTACAAGAATTGCCAGATCCGGTTTCTAAAGTGACTTGGGATAACTATGTTGCTATTAATCCGAAATATGCCGATAAACTAGGTGTTGCCGAGTTTGATTTACTTAAAGTAGAAGCGGAGGACGGTTATTCTGTAATTCTTCCTGCTCTTTACCAGCCAGGACAAGCAATGGGCACTGTTTCAATCGCTCTGGGTTATGGCCGTACCAAAGTTGGTAAAGTAGGCGATGAAGTAGGTAAAAATGCCTTCCCTTTCATGAAGTTTGCCAATGGTTCTTTACAGACCGCGACCTCGGTTAAAGTGAGTGCCGCTGGCGGTAAGTATGAGTTAGCTCAAACACAAACCCACCATTCCTACGAGGGACGTAACATTATTCGCGAAACAACTTTCGACAAATATGTTCAGGATTCATATTCAGGAAGTGGAAAGAACGAAATGGAACATAAAACATATGATTTATGGCCAGAGCATAGACAATTAGGGCATAGCTGGGTTATGGCTATTGACCTAAATGCGTGTACAGGCTGTGGAGCGTGTATTGTTGCATGTAACGTTGAAAACAATATTCCTGTCGTTGGTCGTGATGAGGTTCGTCGTCGTCGTGAAATGCACTGGATTCGTATCGATCGTTACTATAGCTTCCAGGAAGAAGGAAAAGATGAGAATATAACTGAGGAGAACGAGATCGGCGAATTGGCTGAGCGTAATAATCTTGAAGATGTTACTGTGGTTAATCAACCGATGTTGTGTCAGCATTGCGATCATGCACCTTGCGAAACAGTTTGCCCGGTTATCGCTACAATGCACTCATCTGACGGATTGAACCATATGGCTTATAACCGTTGCGTGGGAACACGTTACTGCGCAAATAACTGTCCGTACAAAGTGCGTCGTTTTAACTGGTTCAACTATTGGAACGATTCGCGTTTTGACAATTACATGAATAACGAATTTACGCAATTGGTATTGAATCCGGATGTTACAACACGCTCTCGTGGTGTAATGGAAAAATGTACCATGTGTATCCAGCGTATTCAGGGTGGTAGATTGCAAGCTAAGATCGAGAAACGTCCTTTAAGGGATTTAGAGATAAAAACTGCATGTCAACAAACTTGTCCTACGAATGCGATCATCTTTGGCGACAAAAATGATCCAAACTCAGAAGTGAACAAGGCATTAGCTAATGAGCGGACATATTATGTTTTGCAGGAACTAAATGTTCAGCCAGGTGTAGGTTATCAAACAAAAGTTAGAAACACAGCAGCGGAAGCACAAGCTTAATTGATTACTATTAAGAGTTTAAGAAGATTATGTCAGCACATAACGAATCAATATTAAGGGAACCACTAATCACAGGTGGGAATATTACCTATTCAAAAATCACCGATGATATTTTGGTGCCTGTTGAAAATAAGCCCAATAAAGCCTGGTGGATAGGTTTTACAGTTGCAGCACTTTTTGCGCTTTTATGGGTAGTATCTGTAGGCTACACATTCTGGACAGGTATTGGTGCCTGGGGACTAAACAAAACGGTAGGTTGGGCATGGGATATCACCGGCTTCGTATGGTGGGTTGGTATTGGTCACGCCGGAACACTTATTTCTGCGGTATTATTACTGTTCCGTCAAAACTGGCGTAATTCCATCAACCGTTCCGCAGAAGCGATGACTATATTTGCAGTTATCTGCGCGGCTACTTATGTCGTTTCTCACATGGGTCGTCCGTGGTTGGCATATTGGCCATTGCCACTTCCCAATCAATTTGGATCATTATGGGTGAACTTTAACTCTCCATTGGTATGGGACGTATTTGCGATCTCAACCTATTTTTCTGTATCACTGGTTTTCTGGTACACAGGTTTATTACCGGATATCGCTACCATACGTGACAGAGCTACTGGCTTACGTAAAAGAATTTATAGTATCCTTTCTTTCGGATGGGCAGGTTCCATTAAAAACTGGCAACGTTTCGAATCTGTGTCGCTAATTCTTGCAGGGGTATCTACTCCGCTGGTATTATCAGTTCACACGATCGTATCCATGGACTTTGCAACTTCTTTGGAACCAGGATGGCACACTACGATTTTCCCTCCTTACTTCGTTGCCGGAGCTATTTTCTCTGGTTTTGCGATGGTGCAAACCTTGTTATTGGTTGTGCGTAAGGTAATGAACTTTGAAAACTACATTACCATGTTCCATATCGAGTCGATGAATAAAATCATTATCGTAACTGGTTCAATTGTGGGTGTAGCCTATTTAACAGAGTTATTTATTGCATGGTATTCAGGTGTAGAATACGAACAGTATGCTTTCTTAAATCGTGTTAGCGGACCATACTGGTGGGCCTACTGGAGTATGATGACCTGTAACGTAATTTCTCCGCAGCTTTTCTGGTTCAAGAAAATACGTACAAGTATTGTCGCATCCTGGATCTTGTCAATCGTGGTAAACATTGGTATGTGGTTCGAGCGTTTCGTAATCATTGTTACCTCTTTACACCGTGATTATCTTCCATCAAGCTGGGCAATGTTTTATCCTTCGGTAGTGGATGTTTGTATATTCCTTGGCTCGATTGGTTTATTTTTTACCTTATTCTTATTATTCCTGCGGGTACTTCCAGCTATTGCGATAGCTGAGGTTAAATTAATCCTGAAGAGTGCAAGTGATCAGGTGAAACAAAAACAGATTCGTGATGGACATGTGAAGTCGGAACAAGCTGAATTCTATCAGGATTCTTTAGAAAAGTATGATAGTGTAGATTACCTAAAAGTTTAACAATGAGCAACACAAAATATATTTTAGGTCATTTTGAAGATCCTGATGATATGATGCACGGGATCGAAAAATTACAAGAGAACAATATAAGCATCTATGATGCATACACTCCGATCCCTATTCATGGAATTGAAGAGAAATTAGGGTATAAACGTTCACGCTTACCTATAGCAGCATTTTGCTTTGGATGCGTTGGCACCTTAACTGCCTTCTCTTTAATTTATTTTACAATGGTTTATGATTGGCCAATGAATATTGGTGGTAAACCAGCATTTTCGATGCCAAACTATATTCCAATTGGGTTTGAGCTAACTGTACTTTTTGCTTCGTTCGGAATGATGGCCTGTTTCTTTTTCGCAAATCATTTTTTCCCCGGACGTGCCCCAAGAGTTATGGATTTGAGAGCAACAAACGATAGGTTTATTATAGCGATTGATGCAAAGTCGAATCCTTACCCTGATAAAATTGTCGATTTATTAAACGAAGCCGGTGCTGTAGAAATCATGCACAACGAAAGGAAATATGTTAGTTATGAATAAGCTCAGGATATTAAGCCTTACCTTTTTAACAGTTGCATCTGCAGCTTTTATATCATCGTGTGGCGATAAGAAAAGTCCGGGTTGGGAATATGCCCGCAATATGTATGATCCGATTGCCTACAATCCTGATCAGGCAAATGAAAACTTTGCTAATAAGCAATCAGCGCAGTTGCCTCCTGAGGGTACAACACCTGTAGGATACGATAGGGTTATTGAAGATTATCCGAATACAATCGAAGGATATAATGCTGCAAGCGTGAGTTTGAAGAATCCACTTCCAGTGAATGCTGTTACATTAGGCGAAGGAAAAGTATTGTTTAAAAATATGTGCTCTCATTGTCACGGTACTACCGGAAATGGTGATGGAACCATCATTAAACTTGAGAAATTTCCACCTCCACCATCATATTCTAAAGGAAATTCATCTAGAGGAGGAGCCATGAAGGATTTAACCGATGGAAAAATTTTTCACACTATAACTTACGGTGTTAACCTTATGGGTCCTCATCGTACGCAACTTTCTCCTACAGAGCGATGGAAGATCGTAATGTATGTTCATGAATTGCAAAAAGCTCAATTTTAAAGTTTTAGCCAAAAAATGGGAACTCACAATCATATAACACATAATTTTAGCGAACAATTCGAATTTTCGGGTAAAGCAAAAACCTGGACCCTGGTTGCTATACTAATTGGTATAATAGCAATTGCATATGGGTTCCTAATCGATTCTTCGGAGCATCATTCTGAACGGACATTTGCGAATTTACTTTTAATGGGGTATTACTTTACCTGTGTTTGCGCAGCGGGAGCATTCTTTCTAGCTATTCAATTTGTTGCTCAGGCAGGATGGTCGACAGGTTTGCTTCGGATACCTCAGGCATTTGCTAAGGTTTTACCTATCGCGGCAGTAATTTTAATTTTAATCATTATTGCAGGTCTTTTTAGTCATAATTTATATCATCATTGGCACCAGGAAGGTATCGCAGTAAAAGGCAATGAAAATTTTGATCCGGTGATCGCCGAAAAAGCAAGCTTTTTAAACGTCCCATTCTTTTTAGTGCGTCAGGTAGTGTTTTTAGGGATATATAGCATTTTCGCTGTATTACTTGCTCGTTATTCATATAATGAAGATAAGGTTGGCGGATTAGTCAATCACAACAAAAGCATTAAGATGTCGACTATCTTTTTGGTGATATTTGGCTTTACAACTCCTATCTGGTCATTTGATACCATAATGTCAATTGAGGCGCACTGGTTCTCAACCATGTTTGGTTGGTATAATTTTGCAGCCATGTGGGTGAGCGGATTATGCGCTATAACCGTTACCTTAATTTTATTGAAAAAGGCCGGATATTTCACATGGATTAACATGAATCACTTGCATGACCTTGGCAAGCTTATTTTTGCATTCTCTATTTTCTGGACCTATGTGTGGTTTGCACAATTTATATTGATTTGGTACGCTAATATACCTGAGGAGAGTGTTTATTTTTATAAAAGATGGGAGCCTGAATACAAGTTCTGGTTCTGGTTGAATATTGTAATCAATTTCCTTTGCCCTGTACTAATACTTATGACCCGGGATTCTAAGCGCCAGATGAATACTTTATTGTTTGTGGCTATATTATTGCTTTGCGGACACTGGTTGGATTATTACCTGATGATCATGCCTGGTAGTTTAGAAAGTCACCGTGATTTTGGAATAACCGAAATTGGAATCGCAATTGGTTTCACCGGATTGTTCAGCTTTTTAATGCTCAGCAAACTTGCAAGCAAACCATTGGTTCCACAGAACCATCCATTATTGGAAGAAAGCTTACATCATCAGATTTAAGAAAGCTATTTATTAACGAATTGCAGATAAAAAAATGAGTTTTAATAAATTAATAAAAGTCAGAGTATTCTTTATAGCAATGACTATTTGCCTGCTGGCTTTATCAGGATCTGCTATTGCGCAGGGCGCATTAAAAGAAACTGTAGAAGGAGACAAAGTTGCGGCGGATACAGCACAGCAGATAAACTCGTCGACAGGATCTATCGGTGAAACTCCGGTAGAAGTATCAGAAACAGCTGCTGACGATCCGAGTACTCTTGAAGCCGCTGAGGTTAAAGACAATTCGGCTTTATATAAATCAGTATCCTACTATCTTTTAGCTTTTTTCCTTTTATGTGTTTTTATAGCCATTATCGGGAAGGTATTGAGAGTCTATGAATTAACCAGTGAGATTCACGGTAAGAAGAAACAACTTAACTGGAACAAAATTCAGGGGGGGCTTTTTGCTATAACCCTGGTTCTTGGTCTTTACGGCACGTATTGGTCATATAAGGTTTGGGGAAATATGTCTTCCGGTGAATCAGCCTCTGAACACGGCCTTGTTTTGGATTCCATGCTAATGACTACCATTGTTATTACAACAATCGTGTTTGTCATCACTCAAATATTATTATTCGGTTTTGCCTTCAGATATTCTGCTGATGACAGACGAAAAGCATATTTCTATCCTCACAATAATTTCATCGAAAGACTTTGGACCATCATCCCTGCTCTTGCGCTGACAGCCTTGGTTTTATACGGATTCTTCACATGGAGGACAATTACCAGTCCATCTGATGCCGATATAAAGAATGCTTTAAACATCGAAGTAACCGGCGAGCAGTTTAAATGGAATGTGAGATATGCCGGAGAGAACAATGAACTGGGTTTGAGAAATTATAAGCTTATCAGTGCAACCAACTCTTTGGGAATTGATTTTAAAGATCCAAAAAGCTGGGACGATAAACTCGGTAACGAAATCGTGCTACCTGTAGGTAAGCCCGTGCGCTTTACGATACGTTCTAAGGATGTTTTACATAGCTTCTATATGCCCGAGTTTAGAGCTCAAATCAATGCAGTACCGGGAATGCCGACCTATTTCCAGCTTACCCCGCGTTTGACTACAGAGCAGATGCGTGAAAAGACCGGAAATGCTGCATTTAAATACACATTACTCTGTGCAAAAATTTGCGGTGCCGGACATTATAATATGCAATACACAATTAAAGTTGTTAGTGAGTCGGAATATGCAGAGTGGATAGCAAATCAACCTTTATTCTTCAACGACGACATGAAGAAAGAGTTGCAGGCCGCACAAAAAAGCGAAGTTGCAGCAAGTAATAAATTAGCATTAAACAAATAATTTCAGATACAGCGAGATATGGCAAGCACAGCGATTCAGCATACATTAGAGCATTCTGGACATAGCCACGATGATCATGGTCATCACCATGAAACTTTTCTGACTAAGTATATATTTAGTCAGGATCACAAAATGATTGCAAAGCAATTCCTTATCACCGGCATAATCATGGCGGTTATTGGGATGTTTCTTTCTATACTTTTCCGTATTCAGCTTGGCTGGCCTGATCAAAGCTTTCCTTTATTGGAAACTTTCTTAGGGAAATGGGCAGAAGGCGGCAGAATTAAACCGGATTTTTATTTAGCACTGGTTACCATACACGGTACCATCATGGTGTTTTTTGTACTTACTGCGGGCTTAAGCGGAACTTTCAGTAACCTTTTAATTCCATTACAAATTGGCGCCCGTGATATGGCGTCTCCGTTTGTAAACATGCTATCGTACTGGTTCTTCTTCACCGCTTGCGTAATTATGATGAGCTCTTTCTTCGTCGAAAGCGGACCTGCGAGCGCTGGTTGGACGATTTATCCGCCTTTATCTGCATTGCCTCAGGCAATATCTGGTTCGGCAGCGGGTATGACTTTATGGTTGATCAGCATGGTGTTTTTTATTGCGTCATCATTGATGGGTGCATTGAATTATATCAGTACAGTACTTAATATGCGTACTAAAGGGATGGATATGTGGAAGATGCCATTGACAATATGGTCGTTTTTCTTAACAGCAGTCCTTGGTGTGCTATCTTTCCCTGTACTTGTGGCTGGGGTTGTATTATTAATTTTCGATCGCAGTTTCGGTACAAGTTTTTATTTGTCAGAAATTGTTGTTCAAGGTCAGGTGTTACCGAACCAGGGTGGTAGCCCGATTTTATTTCAGCATTTATTTTGGTTCCTTGGTCACCCCGAAGTTTACATCGTTATTATGCCAGCAATGGGAATAGCGTCTGAGGTAATGGCCACCAATGCGCGTAAGCCGATCTTTGGATATCATGCCATGGTTTACTCGTTAATAGGTATTAGCGTATTGTCGTTCATTGTCTGGGGACACCATATGTTTGTTACCGGGATGAATCCGTTTTTAGGAGGGGTGTTCATGATAACGACATTGATTATTGCGGTGCCTTCTGCAGTGAAATCATTTAACTGGCTGGCAACTATCTGGCGCGGAAATATTCGTTTTACTCCGGCAATGATGTTTGCAATCGGTTTGGTTTCTTTCTTTATCTCTGGTGGTTTGACCGGTATTTTTCTTGGTAATGCAGCGCTGGATATTCCTTTACACGATACGTATTTTGTTGTAGCTCACTTTCACCTTGTGATGGGGTCGGCAGCAATTTGTGGAATGCTTTGCGGTGTGTATCACTGGTTCCCTAAAATGTTTGGAAGATTGATGGATGAGAAACTCGGATATTTACACTTCTGGTTCACATTTATTGGAGCTTACCTTGTATTCTTCCCGATGCACTTCATGGGGCTTGATGGTGTACCTCGTCGTTACTATGCCTTTACGGAGTTTGAATTTATGAAAGAGTGGCTAACGGTAAATACCTTTGTTTCATGGGCTGCAATTATTGCTGCATTAGGACAGGTTGCCTTCCTTTGGAACTTTTTCCACTCGATATTTTACGGCAAAAAGACTACCCAAAATCCATGGGACTCGAATACAATGGAATGGACTACTCCTGTGGAGCATCTTCATGGAAATTGGCCTGGCGAAATTCCAACAGTTTATCGTTGGCCGTACGACTACAGTAAGCCTGGTCATGCAGAAGATTTTATTCCGCAGACAACTCCTTTCTCTCAGACTATGAGCTCAAATCTTCCTCATGATTTCGAAGGAAATCCTGAAGCTGAAAGAATTCAATTAGAGTGGCAGAAAAAACAACAGGCAGAAGCTGAACAAAGCGTTTAATTTAATTAAATAAGGTTTGGGGTATCTGCTGTAAGTGAATGCTTACTTGGATACCCCAATTTATTTTCAAACTATGTATCCCTCAAGTGAAAAAAGATTTCTGGCGATCAATTTATTTGCCATTATATTTCTTTTCGTGTTGATTCTTGCGGGCGGCATAGTGCGCAGTACAGGTTCAGGTATGGGGTGTCCGGACTGGCCAAAATGTTTTGACAGATTAGTTCCTCCTGTAAGTGAATCTCAACTTCCAAAAGACTATCATCAAAGGTTTGTTCAACAACGTGTAAAGAAGAACGAACGGTTTGCAAAGACTTTGGATATCTTGGGTTTTGGAGAATTGGCATCTCGAATTCGGGAGGATAGAACGATTCTGCATCCCGAAGAGTTTAATGCAGCTAAAACATGGACAGAGTATGTGAATCGTTTAATTGGTGCAATTACCGGTTTTCTGTTGCTTGGATGTGCTATTCTGTCCCTAACATATTTAAAGTCGCGAAAGCGTATCTTTTTTTTGAGTTGGATCAATTTACTGCTTGTTATTTTTCAAGCCTGGCTGGGGTCTATTGTGGTTTCAACCAATTTGCTGTCCTGGGTAGTGACAGTGCATATGCTTTTGGCTTTGGCGATTGTTGCAATTTGTATTTACACATATTTTCAGGCAAGGATTCTGCGAGAGCGAAGCCTATTGGCAAATCAGCATGCTGGTGGAATTCGGGTCGTAACTATTATCGCCTTGTGTTTGACAATCTTTCAAATTGCATTGGGAACTGGCGTTAGGGAAGAAATAGATGCGATTGCAGAGTCGATGAATTATTTAGAACGTGCTGAGTGGCTACAAAAAGTTGGTTTTCAGTTCAACTTGCACCGCGATCTGGCTATAGTCGTAGTTCTTTTCAACTTGGTTCTGCTGATATTAATACGGAGAAAATATTTGGGAAGTACGTTTCATTTCAGGTATATGACGTATATAGCACTATTGATAGTTGCTCAAATAGTTATAGGAATCACGCTTTCCCGTCTTGCCTTACCCCCCGTTGCTCAAACCGTTCATTTGTTCCTGGCCAGTTTAATATTCGGCGCGCAATATTACCTGCTTTTATTATTGAAGCAGAACAAATTATATAAATCAAGAATTGTTAGATAAGTGGCAGAAGGCAGTTTTATTTCGGATTTTAAGAAGTTAGTTAAGCTCAGACTTACTTTTCTTGTAGTATTTTCTGCCTCTGTTTCCTTTTTGATAGGAAGTAAGGAGCAGGAATTTATTAGCTGGACAAACTGGTTAATTTTGACCATTGGAGGTTTTTTGGTTACAGGAGCTGCAAATGGGTTTAATGAAATTATTGAGAGAGATCTTGATAAACTAATGGCGCGTACAAGCGACAGGCCAATTCCTGCAGGAAGAATGACCACAGGCCAGGCATTGGTTCTTAGTTTGTTCATGGGCATTGCAGGTACATTGATATTAGTCAAACTGAATTTCTTAACCGGTGTTCTTTCTGTGTTCTCGATTTTCCTTTATGCATTTGTTTATACTCCTTCAAAAAGAAAATCACCAATTGCAGTTTTTATAGGGGCTTTTCCCGGTGCTTTGCCGCCACTTATAGGATATTTTGCGGCATTTGAACATCCACAAATTTCCTGGGTGCCTATCATTCTTTTTCTTATTCAGTTTGTATGGCAGTTCCCTCACTTTTGGGCTATTGCCTGGGTTTTAGACGACGATTATAAAAAGGCTGGTTTCAGACTGTTGCCAACTACAAAACGCGACAGAACCAGCGCTCTTATAACTTTTCTGTCGACTATTATTTTAATACCGGTTAGTTTATTACCAACTATCATGGGATTCGGCGGTTATGCTATCGGCGGAGTTTCGCTGGTGGCAGGTTTGATCTTTTGTTGGTACGCCTTCAATCTTTTAAAAAAGTTGGATATCGTATCTGCGCGGAAATTGATGTTTGGTTCATTCTTTTATCTCCCATTGGTGCAACTGGTATTGTTGTTTGATTATATTAAATAATTATATGGATATTATGACTCAGAAACCTATTGATCAGGATAGAGAAAACCTGAAAGCCCGTAAGTTTATGATGTGGCTATTTCTGGTTTCTTCATTTATTTTCTTTGCAGGGCTAACCAGCGGTTTTATCGTATATACGGCGGGCGACCCATCGAGAGGGATAAAATTCCTTCTTCCAGAAGTGTTTAAATATAGTACTGCAGTTATTCTTCTAAGCAGTGGCACAATGCATCTGGCGTACAACGCTGGAAAGAAATTACAATTCGTAAAACAGAATTTATATCTTGGTCTAACTATTACTCTGGGCTTTGCATTTCTTTTACTTCAATTTCAAGCCTGGGTAACACTTTTTAATCAAGGCGTAACCTTTGTTAATCCAAATGCGTCAAATTCTTTTATTTATGTATTTACGGCGGCACATCTGCTGCACATTATTGTAGGAATAGTTCTTCTATTCAAAGCTTTAACCGGGAAGCTTATTAGCATTTCCCCAGTTCGAAATACCTTCCGTTTGGAAGTGACATCTATATTTTGGCATTTTATAGATATACTATGGATTTATTTATATGTTTTCTTACTTTTGAACCAATAAAATAACGTAATGAGTACGACTATCTCACAATTAGATGAAGTAAAAACCGGTGCTTGGGACGGTGGAAAATCACCAGTTGATGCCGAATATGGCAAAATAATGATGTGGTTTTTCCTTGTCTCTGATGCATTCACATTCTCCGCATTTTTAGTTTATTATGGCGCACAACGTTTCAGTAAACTTACCTGGCCTGATCCAGATCTTGTTTTTCAATCTATACCCGGAATAATGGATCATGGTGCTCCACTTGTATTTGTGGGAGTTATGACATTTATTTTGATTATGAGCTCTGTAACTATGGTTCTTGCCGTGGAAGCAGGTCATCGTAACTCAAGGAAAGAAGTTATTACCTGGATGATATGGACAATCATTGGTGGCGCAACATTTCTCGGATGCCAGGCTGCAGAATGGACTCACCTGCATCATGAAGGGTTTTGGTGGGGATCGATTCCTGATGTCGCAATGATCAAGGAATTAGGTGCAGATGAAGTAAGCGCTACCCAATTCGCCAACTTGTTTTTCACGATCACGGGTTTCCACGGTTTCCACGTTTTTAGCGGGGTTATTATCAATATCATTATTTTACTGATGACGGTAAATAATGTTTTTCAAAAAAGAGGTAGTTACCTGATGGTTGAAAAAGTTGGCCTTTACTGGCACTTTGTAGACTTGGTTTGGGTATTCGTATTTACTTTCTTCTATCTTGTTTAATTACTGAATTAATATGGCATCAGAAAATACAACACATACAGCAGACGAACACGCACATGCAGAACATGCAGGCATGACCAAAAAAAAGATTTGGACTGTATTCTTCTATCTTTTAGGAATCACCACTCTTGAATTTATTATAGCCCTGGTGTTATTACCAAAGGGCATTATGAGCCATGGAGTAGGTAATTTTATTTATATAGCATTAACTTTACTTAAGGCCTTTTATATTGTTGCATATTTCATGCACCTTAAATTTGAAAAATATGGTCTTATTACGGCAATTGTACTGTCGTTAATTTTTATTGTTTATTTAATTGTACTAATGCTTACCGAAGGTGCATACCTCAATGTGCACATGAATTAATGAGCAAAATTACTTCTTTAAAAAAGATTCTAATCCTGGTATCCCTATTAGCGGTGCCAGGATTTTTGTATTATTTACTTACCGAAAAAGGTAAGAACAGGTATAGGCCTTTGGAGATTTTCGGACCTAAACAAGTTGCCGCCACCTTTCATACCAAACATGGCGAAAAGATTCCCGACACGATTTATCATGTTATTCGGGATTTTAAATTAGTAAGCAATACGGGAGATAGTATCGGAATCCCTACAGACAGCAATCAAATTACTGTAGTGAATTTTTTCTATACAAATTGTAAGACTTTTTGTACTGAAATGAACGCCCAAATGGCCCGGGTTGTGGCCCAATATCCAAATAATAAAATGCTCAGGTTCTATTCCATTACGGTGGATCCTGAACATGATACTCCTGCCGTTTTGAACTCCTATGCCAGATCTTTAAACGCAAATCCAACCAGATGGAGTTTTCTGACGGGTGATAAAGATTTTATCTTTGAACTTGCGAAGAAGGATTTTCTGGTAGATGCGTTTTCTGGCTCTAATCAGTCCGGAAATATTGTTCATAGTCAGATGCTGATCCTTGTTGACGCCGATAGACGGATACGCGGTTATTATGATTCAACAAGTAAAGAGCAGGTCGATAAGCTCATTGATGAGATTAAAGTTCAAATTACCGAGGAATTGCGCAAAGTTACTTCGTTAAAGCCTTTAAAATAAATTATGAACGATAAAGTTGCCGTTCGTTTGATAACAAGCGTTTCAGTCATAGTATTTCTGGTGGTTTTGGTCTTACAAAGTCATATTATCACCGTTTTTCCGGCAGGCAGTGATATTCCCGCATGGGTGTTTTTTCTTCCGAAATTAAATGCAATAATAAACGGGACCTGCAGTGTATTGCTATTAACCTCTTTATACCAAATTAAAAGCGGAAATATACAAACGCATAAAATTTTAAACATTACTACTTTCGTTCTTTCTTCCCTTTTCCTCTTGTCCTATATAATTTTTCATGCTACGGGTATCAGAACAAGCTATGGTGGCGAAGGTATTTTAAAATACATCTATTACTTTATCCTGATTACTCATATAATTCTTGCAGCGGTAGTTTTGCCGGTGGTTCTGTTAAGCTTTTATAGTGGTCTAAAGATGAATGTCTCCAGGCATAAAAAGTTGGTTAGATGGAGTTTTCCTATATGGCTGTATGTAACGGTTACCGGAGTTATTGTCTATTTAATGATTGCTCCTTATTATACCTTTTAGGTGTGGATGAGCAGTAAACAGCTGCTCAAGCTTGACTTTCTTGCCTAAATTTAACATTTAAATTAAGCGGCTCGCTTATATTTTGGGTTATATTTGTAATTGCTAATTTGAAGCGACGATGAGATCTGAAATCTAGTTGTTTTCCAATCTGAATTTTATGAAGACTATTAAGTATTGTGCGGTTGTAATTTGTTTTCTTTTTGTTGCGAGTGTTTCATTGAATGTCAGTGCTCAGTGTTCTATGTGTACTTTAAATGCAGAGAACTCTGTACAACATGGAAATCATCAGGGTGATGGTCTGAATAACGGCATTTTATATCTTTTGGCGATGCCATATCTGGCAGTTGCAGTAGTGGGGTTTATCTGGTATAAGCGGTATCGTCGTAAGGACATTCTCGTTGATATAAAAGACGAAAAAATTAATTTGAACTAGGGATAGTCCTTTCAAAAGTGCAAAATGATTGAAGCGTCAACTCTTAATTTCCTGAAAAGTATTTCTGAAAATAATAATCGTGAGTGGTTCAACGCCAATAAGACTGATTATGAACTTGCTCGGGAAAATGTGCTTCAGTTTACATCAAAATTGATCTCGGGATTAGCTAAGTTCGATTCAACAATTCCCCTTGATTTGAATCCTAAGGATTGCGTAATGCGCATTTATCGGGACATCCGGTTTAGTAAGGATAAGACTCCTTTTAAAACGAATTTTGGAATTGCCATTTCCGCAAACGGGAAAAATTTTAAAGGCCCGGGCTATTATGTCCATATACAACCAGAGCACTCTTTTGTGGCCGGAGGTTCATGGTTTCCCGAAGCCGATGAGCTAAAAGCTATCCGACAAGAAATAGATTATAACGGATCTGATTTAGTGGCAATCTTAAAAGATCCTTTATTTATTGAATCGTTTGGTGATCTGGATAGAGAAGGTATGCTCAAAACCACACCAAAAGGATATAGCTCAGATCATGAAAATATTAGTTATTTAAAGCTCAAGAGCTTTACGGCAACCAGTCGGATCTCTGACAAATCTTTAAAAAGTACAAATTCTCCAGATTCGCTTGTCTCGATTCTTGAAAGATTATTTCCATTGATGGTTTTTTTGCGTAACGCAATTTCTTAATATTGTATATGAATAAAATTCTCTTCTTGTTGTTTGGAGCATTCTGTTTAAGCTCTTGTGTAGTTATGTCTACCAAAAAATACCAAACTTTAATTGCTGAAAGAGATTCATTGTCCGTAGGCTTAGATGATGCGAATGTAAAAATTGAGAGCCTTGTAGACGAAATTGCCAGATTGAAAGGCGATACATCCCGCATAAATGGTCGTATGGCAGATCTTGAGACTAAATTATCAGGTCTGGACGCTAATTACGCTTCTCTTCGAGCTAACAGCTCGTCGGAAATTAAGAAGTTGGCTGCAGATCTTCAGCGACGGGAAGCCAGATTAAAAGAAGTTGAAGATATTCTTCGTTCACGCGATGCAGCTACAAACGCTCTAAAAGAGAAGCTTCAGAAAGCCCTGCTCGGATTTCAAAAGAGTGGTTTAGCCGTTGATATAAGAAATGGCAAGGTTTACGTTTCTTTAACCGACAAATTGCTGTTTTCGAGCGGAAGTATTATAATAGACGAAAAGGGAAAACAGGCCCTGGCCGAACTTGGCAAAGTATTAAAGACTCAACCCGAGATTAATATTTCTGTAGAAGGACATACTGATAACCAGCGAGTGGTGAATCTTGGTCAGATTAAAGATAATTGGGATTTAAGCGTATTACGTGCCACGTCTGTTGTTCGGTATTTAGCGGATGAACAAAGTATTGAATCTAATCGAATTACGGCAACAGGGAAGGGGCAATATCAGCCGATAGCGCCTGGAAACACAGCTGATGCCAGGAGCAGGAACCGAAGGATTGAAATAGTCCTGTCTCCGAAGCTTGATGAATTATATGATTTGATCAAGCAATAGTGCCTTAGAAAATGATAAGACCGATGAGAAATTTCTCAGGGTCTTATCTTAAAACGGACTTTTAAAATCTTTAAATAAAGGTAAAACCTGGTCTTTATCCGAAAGGATCACTTCATTCTCGTCGAGTCCCCAAGCGATATTTAAATCAGCGTCATTCCATTTTACTCCTATCTCCGACGCTTTATCGTATAGATTAGTTACTTTATATGCGAAAATGGTGTTGTCTTCCAATGTCGAGAAACCGTGCAAGAAGCCCGCAGGTATCCAAAACATTCTAAAGTTATCTCCGCTTAATTCAGCGCTTACATATTGCCCGTAAGTTGGAGAGTTCTTCCGGATATCTACTGCAATGTCTATCACACGTCCTTGAATTACCCGTACCAGTTTGCCCTGCGCAAATGGATCTGCTTGTCCGTGCAGCCCCCGTAATGTTCCCCGGTTTGAAAACGATTGATTGTCCTGCACAAAATCTGCAGTAATTCCGGCTTCAGAAAAGGTTTTTTTGTTAAAGCTTTCTAAAAAATATCCGCGATCGTCTCTGAATACCTTGGGTTCAATTATAATTAAGCCTGGGATTTGTGTTTCGTTGAACGTCATTTTAATCGATAAATTCCATTACGGAGCTAAAAAAGACAGATTTGTTTTGAAATTCCAATGCATGTGCGTCTAAAATCTTAGCGGCATGCAGGTTTTTAAATTCATTATAATTCTGGATATTATCGGCTATGAATTGAAGACAATAGGTAACTCCTTCATTTGGAGAATCCATAACTCTGAGTAATCGGCTCGATACCAGTAGATTGCTCGATAAGGCGTCGGGAACGAAGCTTTGGTTTATCCACTTAAGCCAGTCATTTTCAATTCCTTCTTCAATAATGACGGTAATGTTGTAAAGAATCATGCTGCGAAGATAAATAAAGCAATGAAATGTTAACTAGGATTATCTCCTCTTAAAAGTCTGAAACGCTTTCTGGCTTCGGTTACATACAGGCTTCCAGGAAAATCGATGATGATTTTTTGGTAATATTCCGATGCTTTTGCCTTATTGTTTAACGAGGTGTCATAAATTTCTGCCAGCATAAACAGTGCATCGTCAGCCCATAAATCTGTGCCGTGATTTGTTACAATTAAATTCAATTGTTCAATTGATTGATCAATAAGGTCTTGTTTTTGAAAAATCCGGGCTTTCGACATTAAAATGTCGTCCTCAAGAGAATTTTGAGGGTAGAGGATATTTATGCTGTCAAGTGTTTTCAGAGCTTTATTGTATTGACTAATAAAAATCAGGAAATCAGCCCTGGCGTATACTCTCAGTGCGTTCGTGTCAACTTCTGATTCGGTATTTTCAGCAATTAATAAACTCAGGTTTAAGGCATCGTTAGCAATAAGTTGCGAGGTAGAACTCTTTAAAACATCAAGTTGGGCTTTTGCCCAAATAAAATCTCCCTGATAATAAGAAAGCTTGGCGTTTTTAAATTTGGCCTCCTGGCCGATAGGTTCATTTGCAAATTGTTTTTCTACTTGTCCGTATAGCAGGGCCGCTTCCCATACCTCTCCTGTCAGGATATAAATATCTCCCAGTTCTAATTTAGTTTGACCCATAATGCTCGGCGACAGTCCTGGTATTTTTAGTGCTTCTTCCAAAAGGCTTTCGGCTGCTTTTGGATTGTTAAGATAAGAAGCTTGCAGTGAGGCTAGTTGCCGTATGGCAAATAATGTATTTTTTGTCCGTCCAAATTCTTGAAGTAGATCCAGATAGTCGTTTTCTAGCTGCATCAATTCTGTTTTACTAAATTTTCCCGCAGTTAGCTGCTGATTTTTGGTGTATAAAGTTTGCATCCTGGCAGGAATATAATGCGGGTTAGAAGGTCCTTTCGTTAATAAATATTCTAGTCCGCTGATTGCCGGTTCGTAAGCTTTGTGTTTAAGTAGAATTGAAATTAGATCGTATACGCGATCGCCATCTTCTTTAAGCCGTTTGTCCAAAGCAATCATTTGCTTTAATGCCATATCGAACTCGTTTTGCTGAATATATTGCCATGCCAGCAGTTCAGAATAAGCAACGTTTTGAGGGTCTTTCTGGAGCTTTCTGAGTAAAGCTGTTCTTAGAATATCATAGTCGTCCAAGGATTCGAAGACCGTAGAAAAAGTGCTTTTTGCCTGGTTCACCAGCTGAATGTTCGCGTCTTTTCCTAAAAGGGTTAAATACTCCTGTACAAGCATTTCTTTATTCTTTTGATATCTGTAAAGCGCCAGTAAATCAAAAGAAAATGCGGTTTCATCATTTAATATTTTACGACCGCTTAGCAAGGTTTTTATCGAAAAGTCATAGGCATCTGATCTGTAAAAAGTTATTGAAAGATCCCTGATCGTCATTTCATCCTTAGGAAGATTTTTAATGAGGTTATTATACAAATCTGTAGCTTTTTCCTGCTGGCCACGCTCTCTGAAAATCCTGCCGAGATCTACCTGATAACTATAATGACCTTTATTTAACCCGGCCATTTTTTTAGCCAGTTTCTCGGCCTCATCGTATTTTTTTAGCTTAATTAAAGTATTGAAATACGCATCATAATATTGAGGTTGATTTCTTCCCTGATTAAACAATTTTTGATAAATACTCAACGCTTTTTCGAACTCTCCACTTTGGTAGTATTGAAAGGCTAGTACGTCTTCCGAAGCTGACTGAGCAATCCCTGAAAAAGCAGAAAATAAAAAAAAGAGGATGAAGATTAGTGCTTTCATTGTAGCCAGCGAGAAAGAATTATTAAAACAGGTCATTAGTTTACCCGTATTGATAAAGATAACGAAATTGCTTACTTTTCATTTTCTATTGTGCGTTTTTTATAATAGAAACGGTATTATTGTTATAAATTATTCGAAATCAGCTGTATTCTAATTGTTACTTGTTGAAAATTAGAAAAGACATATTTTAGTATCTTAAACCTTCGTTATATCTCAAGAAGGGGAGTGTCATTGAATTATATGCAGAAGCAGTTGAAGTTGTTAAGTGTTCTCGGGTTCTTTCTGTTGTCGGCATGTTCGTTTGAGCGTACCGCTAAAAAAATTCCTATTGAAGATTTTTTCAAGAATCCGGTAAAAACAACATTTAAAATTTCTCCTGACGGGAAATATATTTCTTATCAGCAGCCCTATAAGAATCGGATGAACATTTTTGTTCAGACGATTGATGGGAGAAACGTGACACGTGTAACTCAGGAGACCGAACACAACACCACGTTTTATTGTTGGGCAAACAATAACGAGCTGCTGTTTATGACCGATAACGGCCAGAGTAAGAGTGCTCATTTATATGCCGTTTCTAAAACGGGTAAAAACTTTAGAGGATTGTTACCTGTAGATTCAGTACGTGTTAGGCTTATTAATTACGACAATGTTATTAACAACCAAATATTAATCGGGTTAAATAAGCGTGACTCGACGATTTTCGATGCTTATCGGTTAAATATAGATAATGGTAAATTAACTCTGGCCGAAATGAACCCTGGCAATATTATCAATTGGTTTGCTGATGAATATGGGATGTTGAGATTAGCCCTTGCTAGTGACGGAGTTAATGAAACACTGCTTTACAGAGACTCTGAAAAAGAGCGTTTTAAACCTGTAATTACTAATAATTTTAAAAATAAGATTTCTCCTGTCGGTTTTTGCAGGAAAGTAAAAAGTCGCATTTATGCACTTTCTAATTTTGATCGGGATAAAACGGCTTTGGTAGAATTTGATTGCGCTACCGGGAGGGAAACCAAAGTGATTGTTTCTCATCCGGATGTGGATATTTCTGAAGCTGCTTACTCAAAATCAAATCACAAGCTTCTTTTTGCTGGTTTTGAAACCTGGAAAAGAGAACGGATTTATCTGAATGACTCGGTGAAAGCTTTTTACAGACAGCTAGAAAAATTACTCCCCAATACTGAAATCAAGGTCGCCGACAATGATTTAGTAGAGCAACAGTTTATTATCAGAACATTTACAGATAGAACACCCGGCGCTTTCTACTATTACTCACCAAAAACTAAGAAGCTTGTTAAGCTAAGCGACATTAACCCATCTATCCCCGAGGATCAGATGTGCAGCATGAAGCCAGTTTCTTTTAAATCGCGAGACGGGTTAAAGTTAGATGGTTATCTAACCTTGCCACTCGGTTATAAGCCAAAAAATCTTCCCTTGATTGTAATTCCTCATGGTGGAAGCGGACCCTGGAATAGAAACTCCTGGGGATTTAATTCAGAAGTGCAGTTTTTGGCGAATAGAGGATATGCTATTTTTCAGGTTAACTACAGAGGATCAAAGGGGTATGGAAAAAAGTTTTGGATTGCAGGTTTTAAGAAATGGGGAACGGATATCCAAAATGATATTACAGATGGGGTAAAATGGTTAATTGATGAAGGTATTGCTGATAAGAAAAGAATTGGTATTTACGGATATGGTTTTGGAGGATACAGTGCCTTGCATGCCTTATCGTTTCAGTCCGATCTATATGCGTGTGGCGCCTCTCAGTCTGGTTTTCTGAATTTGTTTGCCTATATAAAAGCAGTTCCCCCACATTTTAAACCTACGTTACAAATGTATTATGAAATGGTGGGTAATCCTGAAAAGGAGACAGATCAGCTAAGGGCGGTTTCACCGGTTTTTCATGCAAGTAGAATTAAAGCGCCTCTGTTGATCGCTCAGGATAGAAAAGATCCTCGTGTAAATGTTAATGAAACAAACCAATTTGTAAAAGAGTTAAAAAAGAGAAAAGTCCCAATTACCTATATTACCAA
Source organism: uncultured Pedobacter sp. (assembly GCA_965650335.1). Taxonomy (GTDB): domain Bacteria; phylum Bacteroidota; class Bacteroidia; order Sphingobacteriales; family Sphingobacteriaceae; genus Paradesertivirga. Next base: position 20,998 of record CBFGOI010000085.1, read on the forward strand.
GGAAAGCAAGGATTATAATTTTAGAAATCCCGAGACACGGTTAGCATTCTTCAACGAACTTGAAAAGTTCTTTGCTACAAACCTTAAGAAGTAAAGAACCTTATGGGAAGCTTTAAGGCATACTACTATCGGAAAAACAACCTTCTTAATGCCAGCTTCCTAATAGTTATCAGTATTTCATTAATCATTGCCCTCGTGCTGGCCCGCAATTTCACCGAGAAGTATGTTGAGAATGAGTTTAACACCCAGAAGATCTCTGTACTGGAAGAAACTATAAAACCCTACAACGATTTTTTTCTAAATCGACTTCCTGAAATCTCTTTTTATCAGGGGTATCTTGATTCTGCTTCGGTAATTAAATACGCCGATACTGTTTTAAGAAAATATGCCTTTGTTAGTCGGGTGGTTTTTTATGATACACAAATAAGCAATCGCCCTATACCCAATGCGTTCAGGTTAAACAACTTCTCAATTGTTCCGAAGGCCATCTATCAGCTGGGCAGAAATGTTCCACCTGATTCAGTCGTTATATATAAAAGTCCGGCTGCAAAACCTGCTATTAGGGCTATTGACGAATTTAATCGGATGGCGATAAAATTTT
>CBFGOI010000086.1:0-21123 GCA_965650335.1 uncultured Pedobacter sp.
AGATAGAGAAATGTGCCACCGACTCCAAAACTCGCTAATTGATTTTGAGAAATATGGCCTCCGGAAATTGATCATTAAATCATATCCCATAATTCTGGCGCAACCAATGGCAATGTCCGAGTAACCAGAGAAATCACAATATATCTGTACAGAGAAAAACAATGTAGCTACAGCCACTGTAGTCCCATTATGTAGATCAGGATGTCCATACACCGAATTAACGTAAATAGATAAGCGATCGGCAACAACCAGCTTCTTAAAAAAGCCCCATAACATTAATCGTAGGCCCGATACCACTCTTGCGTAATCAAATTCATGATTTTCATGCATTTGATGTAAGATATTTTGGGGCCGTTCTATCGGACCAGCTACCAATTGAGGATAGAACATTACATACAAACTGTAAATACCGAAATGTTTTTCTGCCTTTTGATTGCCCCTGTATACTTCAATTGTGTAGCTCATGGCCTGAAAAGTATGGAACGACAAGCCTATTGGCAGTAAAATATTTAAGTACGGAAGAGAGTTCTTATATCCAAAATCACCTAAAGCTACTCCAAGGCTATCATTAAGGAAATTATAATATTTGAAAACAACTAAAACACCAATATTTGCTATGAGGCTAAAAATTAAAAACAATTTTCTTTTTTTGCCCTGTGTTTTTTCAATATAAATACCTGCGATGTAGTCGATTACAATTGTAAAACCGAGAATTAATATATAAACCGGCACAAATGCCATATAAAAATAGCAACTCGCTCCGAGCAATAATATCCATTTGTACTTATGTGGTAAAAGGAAATAGATACTGGTTACTACAATAAAAAATATGATAAATTCAATAGAATTAAAAAGCATAAGGGTTTAATCGTAGCGTTCAGAATTTTAAAATCACGGTAAGTATAATAAACTTAATGACTTTTTTAAAATCCGGGTATACGGAATAATGAACGATTAGATACAAAATAGAACAAGGTTAATTTATAGAATTAGGGTAATCGATAAAATAGTTTAAAAAAGTGTTTACCTTTCAGAGGTTTTATACTGGCTCAAATTCCATGAAATTATATATAGTATTATTTTCTCTGCTTTTTATTACTGGAAAAATAAATGCTCAACCAGTTTCTGTAAATAACTTCCTTGTTAAAGAGCATCTGCTAAAAAATAGTAAGCTTGCTATTATCGCTACAGATTCTTCTGATCATCCCATAGAAACTGTAAACGGCACTTTTTTATTCAACATAAACGGATTTCAACAGGAATTAAAATTTAATGACGGTATTGCTGTAGCTCCTCAAAAAATAGAAAAATCAACATTTGTATACCTGAAGCATCAGAACGAACTCGGTACCCATTCGAAACTATACTATGTAATAAAGAAAAATGAAGATTTAAATCCGATAAACATTAATTGGATGCTTTTGCTTTTTGTTCCCTTAGTAATTATAGTAATTGCAACAGTTTTCAGGAAGTTTATAATTTTCGCTATCGTATTACTGGCAATAATTTTCTTTTTTAATTCAAGCAAAGGATTGAATATCCCAACTTTCTTTGAGACAATAATTGACGGGCTAAAATCTGCTATTTAAAACGGCATACCTATACCGAAATTATATTGCAAAAATCTGTATACATCGGGATCGTGAGTTCTTGAATATTCTGCCTTAAATTCGTTATTAAACAGATTTTTAATAACCCATTGATCTTTGCCTTTAAACTGCGGATCTTTTATTTTAGCACCAACATCGAATCTGAAAACAAAGTATTCTACATCAAACCTTAATCCTGCTCCTGCACCGATCGCAATCTGATTAAAGAACTGATTAAACTTAAATTCACCGCCGGGATTATTGTCAGATTTCCTGATTCTCCAAACGTTTCCCAAATCGGTAAAAGTAGCCCCTTTCAGCTTTGAACCAAAAAAATTATTTAAAATTTTGAATCGATATTCAAGATTCGCTTCCAGCTTTAATTCACCAAACTGATCAAGATTAATAAGTTTTCGCCTTAGGTCACTGGTAGCCAGAGTATCTCGATTGTAGTTCCCCGGGCCAAGAGTTCTGGCTTGCCACGCTCTGTTACCTGTAGACCCGCCGGCATAAAAATTTTTTTCGAATGGAAGTTGAAGGTCTCGTGAATTGCCATATGAATAAGCTATTCCGGGATTTAGTCTTGCAATAAACTGACGTTCACCGCCCAAACTTCTATACAGCCTAAAATCGGCTTCGGTTTTAGCATACTGTAAATAGCGTAACCCTAAAAACGTACTATCCGTTTTTAATACTCTATCCAATAGGCTTAAAGTATTCCCACCTATGTCGTTGGAAGTTCTGAAATATATAAAATTATCATAGCTTATCAGTTTTGAAGCATTTAAAGTATATGTATATAGAGCTCCTAGGTTAAAATACTGCCGATCATTCGTTTGTAGATATAGATTGTATCCCAATGAATCTAATTCCTTTCTAAAACCATCATCAAAAATCCCTCTGCGAAATTCAATATTTATAGGGGTAAACGAATGAAGTTTAGTTCGAGATTCAACCCAGTCGTAAGTAAGAGAGTTTATAAACAAACGACTTCGAAAGGCATTAACCTGATCAAAAATTTGCAAACTGCTTGAAATAGTGGTATGCGGAACGCCGTTTCTGCCTAGCCCACCTGTATTAAATGGAACCAGAAGTCTTGGAAAAGTAAGGTTCACACCCAACTGCAGGTCGCGGTTGAATATCCTTTTTGCCAAACTACCTTTTATTACCGAATTAAATAAAAGACCATACCTGATTTTAAAATCAAATTGTTCCCCGCCACCAAAAACATTCCTGTTTGTATAGGTATTACCCAGGTTAAACCCATTGATTGCCGAATTAAATGTATATTCACCTTCAATCCGGTTACTAAGTCTTTTCATAGGAACCGCTTCGATAAAAGCATCCAGACCGGTACTATCACTGTTTTTTTCAAAATCGATCTTCACGCTCTTAAAAACATTCAAATCGAATAACCTATCATATGTTAAGTTCTTTTTATCAATGTCATATTTTTCGCCATTTCGCAAATACGTATATCGCAAAATGGATTTAGGCTTGAATCTATGAGAATAATCCTTAAAAAAGTACTGAGAGTCTATTACTGCAGAATCTGGAATTATCCCTTCAGTTTTACCATAACTATTTTTTATAAGTATAGAAGTATTATTTAAATAGTACACCTTATGTGTCGGGTGATCAACAGGATTGTCGAGGAACAATTTAACATTTGCCGCGCTTGAATACAGATTGGTATCCACGGTAAATCTTACATATTGTTCCTTATAATCATAATATCCATCTCGCTGAAGCAGATTAAAAATTTGCTTACTTTCATTCCTTAACGAATCACCATCATACCGTGCTCGCTCTGTCAAACGGGTAAATGATGGCCGGTTTTCTACATACAGTTGTTTAATAGCGGAATCCGGAATTACATACGAAAAGTTTTTTATGGTAAATGACGGTCCGGGCTCAGCAGTGAAGGTTATATAAGCCTTCTTTTTTTTTAAAACAACATCGCTCTTAACCTGTGCTTTAAAAAAGCTTTTATCAAACAAAAATTTCTCGAGTTCCCGCCGGGAAATTTCGACTGAAGAACTATCCAAAATATTAGGAGCTTCGCCAATGTCCCGAATACGATCTGTTCTGTATTTGCCGTTCTTCGTATTGAAAAAATTATACAAGGCCAGGTTCAAGCGTGAGTTCGGCATAATACCACGTTGAATATACAAGTTTGCCTGCTCAGAAAATTGCTTATCTATTCCTTTTATAGAAACCCGCCTTACCAGTTGCTGGTTATCAGACAGGTATTTTGTTGCAGAGCAGCCTCCAAAAAAAATCACCAAAAACAGTATACTTGCAGCAGATAAAGGACGAACTAAAAAATATGCTTTCAAAATCTCAAATCAGTTTTGTAAATGCATTACATCAAAAAAAACACCGAAAAGAACAAAATCTTTTCATCGCCGAAGGTAGTAAGTCGATAGTTGAATTTACACAATCAAACTACATTGTAAATACAATTTTTCACACTTCGGAAGCAACTCCAAAGTTGTATAATTTATCACAGAAAGTGAAACTTCTGGAAGTAAGTGATTCCGAACTAAAAAAAATCAGCACCCTTACCACCCCTAACGATGCTTTGGCTCTAATACAAATCCCTGAGAGAACGAATACCGCCAAAGAAAGTTTTAAAGGAAAGTTTGTATTGGTATTAGATGGCATTCAGGACCCTGGTAATTTAGGCACAATAATCAGAACCGCGGACTGGTTTGGATTTTCGGATATAATTTGCTCTACGGATACGGTTGATGCTTATAATCCCAAAGTTGTGCAGGCAAGTATGGGTTCGCTTTCGCGGATAAATATATATCATGCAGATCTTAAAGAATTTCTCGGCCTTCCTAATATGAAAATTTTTGGCGCTTTGCTGGATGGAAGCTCGGTTTATCAAACTGATTTTGGCAGAGAAGGTTATATTATCTTAGGAAATGAAGGGAATGGAATTTCAGAAAAGGTGAAAGCCCTAATTAACACTGCCGTGACAATACCAAGGTTTGGCGGTGCCGAATCCTTAAATGTTGCTATTTCTGCTGCAATAATCTGCTCAGAAATCAAAAGAAATATTAAATAATATTGGGCGGCAACAATAAATTACTATTTTTGCAATCCCTTAACAAAGGTCGGATGGCCGAGTGGCTAGGCAGAGGTCTGCAAAACCTTCTACAGCGGTTCGAATCCGCTTCCGACCTCAAGGAAAAAATTTAAAAAAAATTACAAAATGGCAGTTACACGTTTAAAAAGAAAAGACAGAAGGAATAAAACGGTTTCACGCATGGAGGTTCAGTTTCTTAAATTAGGTCGCAATCTGGAAACAGGAAGCCGCTCTAAAGAATCTGCAACTAGCCAGCTTTCGAAAAACAACGCAGTTTTAGCTCAAATCGTAGCACAGGCAAAATAATTTTTGCTCGTTTCATTATAAAAAACCCGAAGTAATGCTTCGGGTTTTTTTATTGACAAAGGTTTGTTATCTTTCAATTATTGCGATTTTATTCTATTTAAAATCCCCTTGTTAATCCTCTTTACTAAACCTGGACCTTCATAAATAAACCCAGTGTAAATCTGAATTAAGGAGGCCCCCGCATCTAATTTCTCAAGAGCATCCTCAGCCGAATGAATTCCTCCGACGCCAATAATCGGAAAAGCTTTACCCGATTTCTCTGACAAGTAACGTATTACTTCTGTAGACCTTTTAGTAAGCGGCTTTCCACTTAAACCACCAGTTTCAGATTTTACACGTTCTTCAGTGGTTAATCCTTCCCTGCCAATAGTCGTATTGGTTGCTATTACACCCGCAATTCCAGTCTCCTGTACAATTTCCACAATATCATCCAGTTGAGCATCTGTTAAATCAGGCGCAATTTTCAAAAGAATAGGCTTAGAGACATTATTTTTCAAATTTCTCTGCTGCAATGTATTTAATATGTTTTTCAAAGGCTCTTTTTCTTGCAAAGCACGCAAACCCGGAGTATTTGGCGAACTCACGTTTACCACAAAATAATCTACCACATCAAACAATGCATCGAAACACTTTATATAATCGCTTACTGCATCCTCATTCGGAGTAAGTTTATTTTTCCCAATGTTCCCCCCGATAATCAATCCGTTACGCTTCAAATGCTTTAGCCGAAGCGCTGCAACGCCTACCCCTTCATTGTTAAAGCCCATTCTGTTAATTAAACCTGCATCAGCTGGAAGACGGAACATTCTTGGTTTATCATTTCCAGGCTGAGGAAGAGGAGTAACGGTACCAATTTCAATAAAGCCAAACCCGAAATTAGCCAGGTCACTGATTGAGGAAGCGTTTTTATCAAAGCCAGCAGCTAATCCAACCGGATTTTTAAATTTCAAGCCAAATACTTCACGCTCTAACCGAGGATCATTTACCTGAAATATCTTTTTTTGTAAAGAGGAAACTCCCCAAATTCGATTCAGGTTTTTTAAAGTTTCGGTAACAAAATAATGGATCTTTTCAGGCTCGAACTGAAATAAGAAAGGCTTTAGCAATTGATACATCCTGCAAAAATACATGAATTATTGACTTTGAAATAAGATCACTATTCAGAAACTTAAATTTAACTTTGAAGCTTAATAGACGCAATGACAAACTTGCATTTCGTGGTTACGGCAGACGGCTCGAAAACCATATTCAATCCTAGTGTTGGAGAAAACTATCATTCAAAACATGGCGCTTTGCAGGAAAGCAAGCATGTATTTGTGAAATCAGGCTTACGCTTCTTCCTGGAAAACAATAGTCAAACTGAGGTTTCTGTACTCGAAGTAGGCTTTGGAACGGGACTAAATTTTCTATTGAGCGCACAGCATTGTCTTGAAAATAAAATCGCTTTAAACTATACAGGAATCGAAGCCTTTCCTCTGTCTTCGGAAATGATTAACTCTACTGAGTACGAAAAATTTGTTTCGGACCAGTTGTACAGCCACTTTCTTCAAAACTATCAGGAAAGCTTAAAAACCGAAGTTATGATTGATGAGTACTGCAGGTTACAAGTGGCAAAATGTAAGCTTGAAGATTTTAAAAGTGAAAAACAATTCGATGTGCTTTACTTCGATGCTTTTGCAGCGATCCATCAGCCAGAGATGTGGACCACCGAGGCTCTTGAACGCTGTTGCAGCTCTTTAAAACCAGACGGGGTTTTTGTAACCTACGCGATTACAGGGAATTTAAAACGATCGATGAAATCTTTGGGATTTTCTATTGAAAAAGCTCCCGGCGCCCCCGGAAAAAGAGAAATGCTACGAGCGATAAAAAAATAGTTTTCATTTATTAAAATATCTATTTTAGAACCTCAATAAACACACACACAATGAAAATACGCACCTTTACTATTCTGGCTTTACTTTCGTCGATAATTATCGGAACATCAGCTACGATGCCGCAGCATCAGGATGATGAAAAACATGATTATAAAAACCTTAAGGTTCTTCCAAAAAACATCACTCATGAGGAAATTGAAAAGGTAATGAAGCATTATAACACAGCGTTGGGCGTTAAATGCAATTTTTGCCACGTAAGAAATGAAGAAACGCAAAAGATGGATTTTGCAAGCGATGCCAAAGAAGAGAAAATTACAGCCCGATCAATGATGAAAATGACCAATAAGCTGAACATCAAAAACTTTGGCGAAAAGAAAAGCCAATACAACCAGGCCGTTATGGAAGTAAGCTGCGTTACCTGTCATAGAGGGAAACATCATCCCGAGAACTAGTTTTTATTCATTTCGTTCACCATCTCTCATGCCAGCAAATATTCCACCTCAAGCCGCAAATACAGCTCCAGCTGCATTTGAGCGCCTCCTTACAATTATGGACACTTTACGGGAGCAATGCCCATGGGATAAAAAGCAAACCCTGGAAACGTTAAGACATCTGACTATTGAGGAAACTTATGAGTTATCTGACGCGATTCTCGAAGGCGACAAACAGGAAATAAAAAAAGAACTTGGTGATATCATGCTTCATCTTGTTTTTTATGCCAGAATTGGATCTGAAACCGGTGATTTTACCATTATTGATGTTCTAAACAGCATTTGCGAAAAACTTATTCACCGTCATCCTCATATTTATGGAGATGTTAGTGTAACTAGCGAAGAAGATGTTAAACAAAACTGGGAAAAACTTAAATTAAAAGAAGGAAATAAGTCTGTACTTGAAGGAGTTCCGTCTTCATTACCAGCCTTGATAAAGGCATCTCGCATTCAGGAAAAAGCCCGGGGTGTCGGTTTCGATTGGGAAGAGAAGAGTCAGGTTTGGGAAAAAGTGGAGGAAGAAATGAAAGAATTTAGAGATGAGTTTAACGCAGCCGACGAAACAGTGATAGACAGGGATAAAGCCGAAAATGAGTTTGGCGATCTTTTGTTCTCTCTGATAAACTATGCCCGCTTCATAGATATTAATCCTGAAGACGCCCTTGAAAAGACTAACAAAAAGTTTATTAAACGTTTTCAATACCTTGAAAGTAAGGCGGCGATCCTTAACAAAAGTTTAAAAGATATGACATTAGCTGAAATGGATATTTTTTGGAATGAAGCGAAAACACTGTCATAAATTTTCTTTGTACTTTTATCCATCTGAAACTTATTGAATATCGTACTTGACTGTAGCATTATTACCTATTGACCCGTATTGTATTAAGAGAATGGTAGCCGATTTTATGCTAAAGTTTAGCATACTTTAAACAAACCGCTTTAATGCAGAAAACAATCGGCATATCTGAATCTGATTTGATTAAAAAATGCAAATCAGGAGATCTCAAGCACCAGGAACTGTTGTATAAGCAGTTTTATGGCTTTGCTATGGGAGTCGGGATGCGATACCTTTCAAACAGAGACGACGCCATGGAGGTAGTTAACGATTCGTTCATGAAAGTTTTTAAAGGAATTCAGTTCTTTAAAGAAAACCAGCCCTTTAAGGCATGGTTAAGACGGATTGTAGTCAATACCGCGATAGATTGCCGCCGAAGAAATTTAAAACATTCGGACCAACTAGATATTGAAGAAGCCGTATCCCTTGGGAAATCTGCAGAAGTTATCGATCATCTATCTGCCAAAGATATTTTAAAACTGCTCGATAAACTTCCGGAAACTCACCGGATGATTTTCAACCTTTACGAGATCGACGGTTACAACCATGATGAAATCGGGAACATGCTGAACATTCCGGTAAGTTCTTCGAGGGTCTATTTGAGCCGTGCTAAAGAAAAACTTAGAAAACAGTTAACCCAGCAACAGGAAACAGATTATGAGCGATCAGTTTGATAAGAAACTCGTGAATAAAATAAACGAGATCTTCGATAACTTCGAGGATGACTCTGCCAACGACGGCTGGACAGAACTACGGAAACGTTTTCCTGAAAAAAAGTCAAAGCCCAAATTCCTTTGGTGGTTCAGCTCAGCTGCCGCCGCACTTCTGCTTTGTGGCGTATGGTTTTTCTCAAATCAACATATTGAAAACAATAGCGAAATAGCTAAAATTTCTGACAAGCTACCTCTTAAAAAATTAAAAGATACTGAGCCGATTTTAAATGCTGCAATTTCTTCAGGCAAATCAATTGAGAATATTCCCGGGAAACAGGAATCTGGAAACGAGGCACAGGGACCATCTTTTAAAACAAAAAACCACAAAGACCATCAAGGTTCTAATCGCAAACAAGACACTTTACAGTCTTCTGACGAAGCTATCAAAAACCCTTCGAAAATAGCTTCTCAGGAAGATTTTGAGCATAATTTAACACTTATAGCCTTGGTTCCTGATCCGGCACAGAAAACAGAAGAACATGCAAGCAAGCAATTACTTGCTTCCGACACTGCGGATTCAAAATCTCATATAGTTATTGCCAGTAATACCAATAGCAATGAGACCTATCCTGCTGAAGTAATCTCAAGAGAAGAATTGTCCGGATTAGTTCAAGCTGATAAAGCTAAAGGCAAATCTAAAGCTGATAAAAAGTTGGTTATCGGATTTTTTGCAGGAACTTATTTTAATTATGCTGAAGGAAGCGAAACGAATATTAATACCGGAATTGGATTAACCTCAGATATCAAAATCTCCAGGAAAATAAAAATTTCAACAGGAGTATCCTTGGGTCAAAATACACTAAAATATAATCAGTTAATACCCAAAGAGGCAGCATTAAGTTTCGCAACGTTACACAACTCTGCAGTGGCCATTGATCCTTCCCAAAAACAAACATTTGGCGCATCAAATACATCGAGTTATTCAATTAATTCATACGACGCCAAGTTGTTAGGTTTTGACTTTCCGGTCAATGTAAAATACACACTACTCGAGAAAAAAAATACAGTTTACCTAAGCACTGGCCTTAGTTCGAACCTTTTTATTAATGAAGCGTATACTTATCGTTTCGACTATCAAATGAATTCCAAAAACTCAACACAATTAGCTCAGCAAAGTACAAGCACTTTTGACAGCTTTGATTTTGCACGTGTATTAAATTTTTCTTTGGGGCTAGATCATCGCTTAAACAATCAAATTAAGGTTATATTTGAACCTTTTATTAAATACCCCTTATCGGGACTTGGCGCAAACGACTTGAAATTCGGAGCAGCTGGAATGAATTTAAAACTTAATTTTAATCGACTTAAATAAACAGAATCTACCTCATCACCTATTTTTATTATGAAATCAAAAGTTTTTTTACCCGCGGTTGTGGGCTACCTATGTCTTGCTGTTATGTCATGCGATAAAGAGTCTGTGCATATAGACAAAGAAATCAGCTTTAATGAACCCTTTAAATCATCTTTAAATGAACAGGTGATGTTAAAGAACGAGCAATCTAAAATACTTGTTCAAGTGAAGAATATTAGCGATAACCGTTGTCCAACTCATTTAACTTGTGCAAATCCCGGCGAAGCAACAGTCCGAATTGAAATTTCAAATATAAACAACGCAAAGGCTGAATCTCTGCTACACATTGGCGCTGTTAACGATGAAATGAAAAATTCTGATAGTGTGACGGTAAATTTAGATGGCCGTTTATATAATATTTATCTCACCGGGGTAAATCCGCATCCAATACAAGGAAGCACGGAAACTCAGAAGGCGGAAATTATTGTGAAATTAAAATAAGGTTATTTAAAGGCAATTGCTTTTACAGGACTTATTCTGGTTACCAGCATAGATGGTATAATTAAAACCAGCAAACAAACAAGCAGAGTGCCAATATTAAGAAGTACGATATCAGTCAATTCTAATTGAACCGGCACGAAAGACATGTAATAAGATGCCTGATCTAACTTAAATAGATGGATATGGGCTTGCAAAAGACCCAGTCCTATGCCTAAGGTATTTCCGAGCAACAGGCCAAAGCCTATAAGATAGGCGGCGTTGCTTAGAAATATCTTTTGGATACTCCAGTTAGAGCTGCCGAGAGCCTTTAATATTCCTATCATGTTTGTTCGTTCAAGTATGATAATTAACAAGGCCGAAATCATGTTTATGACGGCAACAGCAAGCATTAGCACCAAAATGACTTGTGTATTTACATCCAGTAAAGACAGCCATTGAAAAATGGTAGCATACCATTCCGTGATGGAAAAAGACCGGAGTTTAAAATTGATCATATCAGAAACGGAATTCGTAGTTTGATCTAAGGTTTTAAAATCCTTAACACGTATCTCATATCCCCCAACCTGTCCGTTTTCCCAATTATTGAGTCGTTTGATTATCGACAAGTCGCCTATCACATAGGTTTTATCAACTTCTTCAACACCCAGATTATAAATTCCAACGATTTTAAAAGGTCTCCTTCTCAGACTTTCCTGTATGAAATACATAAGAAAATCGTCACCGACTTTAAGATTTAATCTATTAGCGATGTGCTGTGAAATAAGTATTTGTTTTTTAGACGCTACACTATCGGAAAAATCAATAACCTTTCCCTCGACAAGAATCTTCTTGAAAAAGTCCCAATGAAAAGATTTATCTACACCTTTAAAAACGACACCTTCAATTTCATTATCAGTGTTGATTATACCAGGCTTTATGGCGTATGGTTGTGCATATTGCACTTCAGAAAGCGATTCAATTTTTTTTAGCGTGTCGGCATTTAAAATGAAGGGGGAATTCTCGTAGGATGAGTTTAAATCATATTTTATTACAAGGATATCGCCCGAAAATCCTCTGATTTTTTCGCGGATCTCTGTTTTAAAGCCTTTAACCACGGCGACTGCCAAAATCATAACGCTAAGACTCAGCATGATACCAAGAATTGCAATGCGCACACTCAACTTAGAGAATGTACGTTTAGATTTAAAAGTGATTCTTTGCGCTATAAAAGCCGTTAGATTCAAGCGATAACCGTTTTTTTGTACTTTAGCAAAGATGCAAAAATTTCCATCGCTTGCTGATTGAACTAAATATTAATGTAAATGAGGCCATATATCTTTACAATCTTCTTCGCTCTCTTGTTTGTATCGTCCTGCAGTTCAGGGGTCAGAATTCCGCCACCGCCAATTAAGACGAACATTCCTAATCCTTACAATGTTGATATTGACGCTGTTAACAAAGTAAAAAAAGCTAAGCTATTGACCGGGGCGGAACAAACCGCACTGTATTTGCCAATGCTTAAAGGAAAACGGATTGGTATGGTATTAAATCAAACCTCGATTATCGGCAATAAGCATAGCGTCGACAGCCTTAGAATGCTTGGAATAAACATCGTAAAAGTGTTCGGACCAGAGCACGGTTTTCGTGGTCAGGCTAGTGCAGGTGCCAAGATTGAAAATGGCATTGACCCAAAAACAGGCATACCTGTGGTTTCGCTGTATGGTTCGCATTATAAGCCAACAGCCGCAGATTTAAAAGGTATTGATTTAATGATTTTCGACATTCAGGATGTTGGTGCGAGATTTTACACCTACATCTCAACCCTTCATTATTTGATGGAAGCTTGTGCGGAGAACGATCTGGAATTGTTGATTTTAGACAGACCCAATCCAAATGCATTTTCTATCGACGGTCCGATTCTTGAGGAAAAGTTTAAATCCTTTATCGGGATGCATCCTGTACCGATCACTCACGGAATGACGATAGGCGAATATGCCAAAATGATAAATGGCGAAGGCTGGCTTAAAAATGGGGTTCAATGCAAATTGAATATTATAAAAGTGGCAAACTATACTCATTCAACAGAATACACCTTGCCAGTAAAGCCATCGCCTAACTTAAACACACAACGATCCATATTGCTTTATCCTTCTTTATGTTTGTTCGAAGGAACAATTATTAGTCAGGGTCGGGGCACTTACTTCCCCTTTCAAGTATTGGGAAGCCCAAAACTGAAAGGGAAATATAAATTTAGCTTCACGCCTATAAGTATCCCGGGGATGAGCGAAACTCCTTTGCATCAAAATGAAATGTGTTATGGATTGGATTTGAGAAAATATAATACAGCAAATTTTTTAAGATCTGGAAAAATCAATCTTCAGTGGCTGGTCGAAATTTACAAAGCTTATCCTGAGAAAGATAAGTTTTTCGACTATAAACAAAACAAACAGATAAATAACTTTGATCGTTTAGCAGGGACAGAAAGCCTGAAAGAACAAATTATAGCCGGAAAAACTGAAGAAGAAATCCGGAGTTCTTGGGAACCTTCGTTATCTCGCTATAAACTAATGCGAAAAAAATATTTACTATATCAATAAGGAGTCATTATGCGAATAATATTCATGGGAACTCCGGATTTTGCGGTCGCATCGTTAGATGCCCTCATTAATGCCGGATTTGAAATAATTGGAGTAGTTACAGCACCTGATAAACCTGCTGGAAGAGGTCAGAAACTTCATGAGTCTGCGGTTAAACAGTACGCAGTGTCTAAAGGAATTGAGATATTGCAGCCTCTTAAATTAAAAGATTCCGAATTCCATAAACACCTCAAATCGCTGAATGCAGATTTGCAAATTGTTGTCGCTTTCAGAATGTTACCTGAAATCGTATGGGATATGCCTCCAATGGGGACTATTAACCTCCACGCCTCTCTCCTTCCCTACTACCGCGGAGCAGCGCCCATAAACTGGGCAGTTATAAATGGAGAAAAGGAAACCGGAGTTACCACATTCTTACTTCAACACGAAATTGATACCGGAAACATTTTATTTTCTGAAAGAGTACCTATTGGTGATGAAGAGACGGCTGGAGAACTGCATGATAAGTTAATGCACACCGGAGCAAAATTACTTGTCAAAACGGTAAGAGCTATTGAATCGGGAGACTTTACGCCTGTATCACAAGAAGAAATCCTTAAACCCGAAGAACTTAAAGATCAGTTACCTCATGCGCCTAAAATCTTCAAAGAAGATTGTTTAATAAACTGGAATCAGCCAGCTCAACAGGTTTTTAATCATATTCGCGGCTTGAGTCCTTACCCGACTGCCTTCACTACCTTCAAAGATAAAAAGTTAAAAATCTATTTTGCCGAACTATTGGACAAGGAACCGGGTATCCAGCCAGGTGGATTTTTGAGTGATGAAAAGACGTATTTAAAATTTGCTTGTCTGGACGGATTTATATGCGTGAAAGACATTCAACTGGAAGGGAAAAAACGGATGAATATCGAGGAATTTCTAAGAGGATTTAGATCTTAATGCCCCGTTTTCTAAGTGATAGAGGCATTTAACCGATCGAGCAACTCTTTCGATACTTCGTTGAAGTATCGTTTGCTGTTAAAGCCCATAACCCATTGTATACCTCTGGAAGCATTCGTAAGAAATACTTCTTCTGCTTCATTTAAAATATCGGGATTTATTTGCGCTTCGATTACCTCCATTTTCATTTCTGCAGCAAGTTGCATAATAACGCTGCGCATTACACCCGCAATACACCCTTCCGTTAATGCGGGCGTATATATCTTATTTTTGAACACCACAAACACATTTGCACTCATTGCCTCGCACAAAAAACCACTGCTATTTAAAATAAAAACCTCGTCCAAAGAGTTCTCCTTACGGTAAATTCCAGCCATTACATACACTAAGGAATTACAGGTTTTATGGTTCGCCAGGATATTTATAGGCTTGGTAACCTCGTCAAAAACGTCAACGATCAATCCCTTGGCCTGATTGATATAAGAACTTTCATCCGACTTACTCATTTCAATTGCATAACCGAATTGATTTCCGGCTGGACTGTATAAACCATCGGCGTCTCTATAAACGGTTAACCTTACGCGTGCATTTTGTCCATAATTATTTCTCTTGGCTAACTCTTCAACTTTATGAATTAAAAAGCGGGCATCGAGCTTTGAATACCCATCGAGCTTCAGCGCACGCATCCCTCTTTGTAAACGTTCGGCATGAAGCTCTGCGAATCTGAGCTTCCCTTTTAAATAACGCATAGACTCGAACAGACCATCGCCATACCGAAAGGCGCGATTTGCAATAGTAAGAACCGGTTGCACAGCCGGAACGATCTCTCCGTTATAATTAATGAAATTCATAAACTTGATAAAATACTCTCAGGTACAACCCAAAATTGTTTAATCTGCTTTAGCGCTAGAAACATATTTTCTCCATTTTTCCAGCACTGCCTGAAAATCAGCAGGTAAATCTGATTCAAAATGCATCCGATGCTTCGTTACCGGATGTTCAAACCCCAACGACTTGGCATGTAAGGCCTGCCTCGGCATAATTTCAAAGCAGTTCTCAACAAACTGTTTATACTTGCTAAACACGGTTCCCTTAACAATTTTGCTCCCGCCATAAGAAGCGTCACTAAATAAAGGATGGCCAATATGTTGCATATGCGCACGTATTTGATGTGTTCGGCCAGTTTCTAGTTGACATTCGATCAAAGTAACGTAATTAAACCGTTCTAACACTTTATAATGAGTAACCGACCACTTGCCTTTCGATTCATCATCATAAATATCCATTATTTTCCGATCGCGTAAGCTTCTGCCAATATATCCTGTTACCGTGCCGTCTTCTGATAAATCGCCCCAAACCAGAGCAATATATTTCCTCGTGATCGTATGATCAAAAAATTGTTTCGCCAGGTAAGTCATGGCAAATTCATTCTTGCTAATCAATAATAAGCCCGATGTATCTTTATCAATTCTATGAACCAGGCCCGGTCTGCCATCATTGCCGGGAAGTTGAGGAAGCTGCTGAAAATGAAAAACTAAGGCGTTAACCAAGGTACCATTATAATTATTGTACCCCGGATGTACAACCATTCCAGCTGGCTTATTTACCACCAACACGTCCTTATCTTCGTAAATAATATCAATTGGAATATCTTCAGGGTAAACCTCAGTATCACGTGGAGGATGTGGCAAAACGATAGAAATAACATCGCCCGGCTTAACTTTGTAACTGGATTTGATCTGCCTTTCATTAACCAGAACATTACCAGCTTCAATTGCATTTTGAATTCTGTTTCTGGAAGCGTTTTCTACCCGGAGCATTAAAAACTTATCAATTCTTATCAACGATTGCCCTTTGTCCACAACCAGTCTTAAATGCTCAAACAGATCTTGCTCTTCCTGTTCTATTAACTCAAGTTCTTCAGCCATTCCGCAAAATTAAACTTTGAAAGTTAATTCGAGTCAGAGAAACATATTCTTAATTCATTTGTATTTAAATATTCACTTTGTATGTATGAAGAAGTTCATGAATAATATGAAAGTGTTGTTAAATTTTTTCCCATTTTTGATTCGGGAAATATATTTAAAACACTAATTTCGATCACATTGAAAAAACAACGACTTATTAAAAGTGCACTATTTTTAGGTAGTGTAATCTTTTCTCATGCTGTTTCTGCACAAAATGGCGTTGCCGAATTGGCCCAGGTAGGCCCTGATGCAACCAAACTGGCGAATGCCTACTTAAGTCCGATATTTAAGGGTTTCGGAATTGGATTAAATTCCGGATGGGCAAATACGGCACATTCTAAAAACCTTGGCAGATTTGATTTACGAATAGGACTAACAGGAGCCATCGTACCGCAAAAAGATGAAACGTTTGACGTTAGCAGTCTTGGTTTATCAAACAGAATTCAATTAGCAGACGCAAATAATAATATATCTCCAACAGCTGCAGGCAGTAAGGATATGGGTCCGGAGATAATTATAAAAAACAATTCAGGAAATGAAGTAAAGCGAATTAATCTTCCGCAAGGTGCAAACATTCCTCTAATTCCTGCTCCTCAATTACAGGCAACAGTTGGATTAATAAAAGGTATCGATGTCAGCTTGAGAGCTATCCCCGAGATTAAGATGGGAGATGTTGGCTCTATAAATATGATAGGCGGAGGCGTTAAAGTTGAATTATTACCTCTCATTGCAGGAAAAACCGCTGGCAAATTATTGCCTTTTGATTTAGCGTTAGCTTTGGGGTATACCCAATTCTCTTATAATAAAGATTTAGATTATGATTCTCCAGATGGAGTTTCGGTTGAAGACAATCAAAAAATCGAAGCAAAAATATCAGGATTAAATACTCAAATGATCTTATCTAAAAAGTTATTGGTATTCACACCTTTTATCGCTTTGGGATATAATACATCAAAAACTTCGGGTGGTTTAAAAGGAGACTATCGGGTTATTACGGGCTCTGTTCCAATAACAAACATGCCTGTTTACAGTACTGTAACCGATCCAGTTACGCTCGACAAGAAAAACTTCAGCAGCTTTAGAAGCGATATTGGTTTCCAACTAAACCTGGCAGTTATCAGATTTTACGCGTCTTACTCTGCTTCAGAATACAATTCGTTCAATGCCGGAATCGGACTTGGGTTTGGGAAATAATATTTAAAAAGGCATAATTAAAGCTCCGAAACCGGAGCTTTTTTATTTTTATCAGAATGATAAATCTTGACTTCCACAGTCCTGAAGAAGAAATAAATCATCCACTTTTCCGTGAAAAAGGTATCAAAATATATCTAAAGAGAGATGATCTGATCCATCCCTTTATCTCCGGAAACAAATGGCGGAAGCTAAAATATCTATTGCAAAAAGCAGAAGTTGAGCGCAAAACTCATCTGGTAACTTTCGGAGGCGTGTGGTCTAACCATTTATTGGCAACTGCATGCGCGGCAGCAAAATTCGGCTTTAAGAGCACTGGAATTGTACGTGGAGAAGACCTAAATACAGACACATTAATATTTTGCAGAATGTTTGGCATGAGCTTACTTTTTGCCGACAGGGAAAGCTATCGCGATAAGCGAAATCTGTATGATCTACATTTCCAGAATGATTCAACAGCCTTTTTTATCGATGAAGGTGGTTGCAGCATGGAAGCCGCCAAAGGATGCGCTGACTTAGTAGACGAACTTGAACAAGAATACCAGCATATATTTTGCGCCTGTGGAACAGGCACAACCGCCGCCGGTATTATCAACGGCTTATCTGCAAACACAACTTCAACTCTTTTCCATGCAATACCCGTTTTAAAAGGCGACTTTCTAAAAAAGGAAATTAACAAATTACTTCTCAGGGCTAGCGAATACGAGTTTCACCCGGATTATCATTTCGGTGGCTACGCGAAAACACAGCCCGAACTTATTCAATTCATCAGCGATTTTGCCTCAACAACAGGCATACTTCTCGATCCTGTATATACCGGAAAAATGATGTTTGCCATTTTGGATCTGGCCAAAAACGATCGGTTTTTACACGGTTCGAAAATCCTGGCAATTCACACCGGTGGACTGTTTGGATTGCTTGGAATGAAAGACAAATTCAGCAAGGACTGACATCTATAAGCGTCCAAATCTTCCTGATTGCGCTTCAGAATTAGTATTTTTGACAAAACAATCTGGTATGTATAAATTATCTGTGGCCCCCGAAAACGTACATGAAGTGTTAGCCAAACACATTCTTGCTGATGGTTACGACTTAACTTTTGACATGGAAAAAAGTGAGGGCGTCTACATGTACGATTCAAAGCACAAGAGAAATATGCTTGATTTCTTCACGTGTTTTGCCTCAGTTCCCTTGGGCTATAACCACCCAAAAATGATTGAGGATGAAGTATTCAAAAAGAACTTGCTTTTGGCAGCAATTAGCAACCCTTCAAACTCAGACATTTACACTCAGCAATATGCTGAGTTTCTGGATACTTTTTCAAAAATTGCAATGCCCGAGTATCTGCCTCATGCCTTTTTTATTTCGGGAGGAGGATTGGCAATAGAAAATGCTCTTAAAACGGCAATGGACTGGAAAGTTCAGAAAAATTTCAGAAAAGGGTATACCGAAGAACGTGGCTTCAAAGTTATCCATTTTGAAAATGCTTTCCATGGGCGTACAGGTTATACAATGAGCCTGACCAACACACTTCCTGACAAAACTAAATGGTATGCCAAATTTAATTGGCCCAGAGTATCAACACCTACAATACATTTTCCTTTAACCGATGAAAACTATCAGGATCTTTTAACCCGCGAAGCTTTTTCAATTGAACAAATCAAAACCGCCTTCGCAGAAAATAAAGACGATGTCTGCGCGATAATTATTGAACCCGTTCAGGCCGAAGGAGGTGATAATCATGTGAGAAGAGAATTTCTGGAGCAGTTAAAAGCTCTGGCAGATGAAAACGAATGTTTTTTAATTTACGATGAGGTCCAAACGGGAGTTGGCTTATCAGGCAAGTTTTGGTGTCACGAACATTTTGGCGAAAACGCCCGTCCGGATATACTTGCCTTTGGAAAAAAAATGCAGGTCTGTGGAATTCTTGCAGGCAAAAAAGTCGATGAAATTGAGACAAATGTTTTCAATGTACCATCACGCTTAAACTCAACCTGGGGCGGAAATCTTACTGATATGGTAAGAGCTTCAAAAATTCTTCAGATAATTAAGGAAGAAAACTTAATTGAGAACGCCACCGTAACGGGTCGCTACTTACAAACCTGTTTAAAAGATATCTCCGAAAAATATTCCACAGTTTCTAACGTGCGAGGATTGGGTTTACTTACAGCCTTCGATTTTCCGGATAAAACAATGCGTGATAAATTTATATCCAATGGATTCGATAACAGCGTATTATTTCTTGGCTGTGGCAATTCATCCATACGCTTTCGGCCGGCACTTACCATGAAACCAGAGCATATTGATGCAGGAATCGAAGTAATGGACCGAATATTGCGCTTTTTGTAATTTACTTAAGTTGAAACAGATCTTCCACCCCGAGTAGCTTGGTAGAAGTAAAGCCTTCCGCAAAAGTAGCACCAATTGCTTTGCCAAATTCCCGGGCCCTGGCCTCAATTACTTTAACAAAATTCGGATTTGAAATATATGTTTCGTGTTCCTCTTTCGCTTCCGGATTATAGAACTGAGTTTTAAAAGCTCTGATTGATGCCATTTTAACATCCCAAAAGTCAGAAATATCAATTAATACATCTGGTTTTAAATAGGCATCCTGAATATACTGTAAAACAAGTTTAGGTCGCCAAGCACTTTGCTGATTGCCATTCAATTCTGTGATTATTTTGGGTAAACCTGCCAGAAAAGCAGCATCATGTAACAGCAAACCTCCTTTTCCGTGGTCTGGATGGCGGTCATGTGCCGCATTTATAAGGATTATTTCGGGCTGATACTGTCTTATTTTCTGAATAATAAGCAAACGATGCTCTTCATCATTCAAAAAAAAGCCGTCGCGCATTCCTAAATTCTCTCGAACATCCAGATTTAAAATCGCGGTAGAATCTTTTGCCTCCTCATCTCTGGTTTCAGCTGTACCTCTCGATCCTAATTCGCCTCGGGTTAAATCGATGATACCTATTTTTTTACCTAATGCTTTATGTTTTAAAAGAGTGCCAGAACAACTTAATTCTGCATCATCAGGATGCGCTGCAAAAGCCAAAATATCTATTTTCATTCAATAAGTTTAATAAGGGGATGATGGATTCATTGAAAAATCAGAAGAATAAACAACAATTAATTATAACCCGCTGTTTGAATAATTGTCTCAATATCGCGCTCTTCCTGAGCATTGTATTGATGTTTTAAATTATGACCAGACACCCTGGCGATTGACTGGTAAAGAAATGCTGTAACACCACCTTTAAGTTCTCTGACTAAATCGTAAGTACTCTTACCAGTCTCGCGATCGATTAGTTTTATAAGTATTTCTCCCTGATAAATTGACATGTTTTTAACCTCGCGATTAAACATATCTTTTATTTCTTTATCGCAAGCCTTCACAAGCAGCCTCTGTTCACGCTTATTTGTTGTTATTGCCAAATCCTGATTAAGTTTGGTATATCTATTGCGGGCAAACATAGCATAAGGCAGCACTTTAAGAACATTATATTTTAAGCGGTCGTATTGAAATCTTGCTTCCGGGGTTCGAAAGATTCTGGTGGTCTTGATAGTAACATCAGCAAGGGGGATCCAGGGGATCATTGTTCCATCAATATCGCGGGTAGCATATACCTTTATTGTGTCATTCTTACCTTGTACCATGCCAGAATTATTCTCCTGGGCAAAAGAATAAGTGAATAATACACATAAAAAAAAGGCAAGACTAAAAATTTTCATACTTTAGGGAGTGCACAAAAA